>JAXJBE010000247.1:0-33068 GCA_036303125.1 Bacteroidaceae bacterium | reverse complement strand
CCTTCCTGCTTGCGGAAGGCCACAAGCTCAGCAATAGCACCCTCCACAGCCTTGCGCACGACAGTCCACTCCTCGTCAGTCAATTCCTCCGTCTCCACATGAGACATCACGTCAGGCATGCGGAGCAGCGCAGCATACCAATCAGCAGGAGCGGGCAGGTCCAGAGCCTCCTGCATCCGCTCTATCTGACCCTTATACTCTTTTGCCATGTCAACATTGATATATGAAGCAGAAGAAGCGCTGTCCTTCTCCACCCATATCACTATGTCCACCTTACCCCTTTCGAGACCTTGCTGAACCATCTGCCGCACCTCCATTTCCTTCTCGCGATAGATGGACGCAACTCTTGCTGTAATGTCGAGAGCCTTGCTATTGAGTGACTTCAGCTCGACATGAATTTTCTTTCCATTATACTCTACTACGGTCTTGCCATAGCCAGTCATTGATTGTATCATATTGATGTAACTAATTGATTATATCATATCAAATGCGTCAACGGACAGCATCGTCATATAACTTGAAAAACTTATGCAAAGTTAGTAAAAAAGAATCATCATATAGAAATACAAAGAGAGTAAATTGACTTTTCTGAGTAATTTTCTTTTGACAAAACAAAAAATCCTGATTACTGCCGACTATTTCCCATTTTTTCCCTACCTTTGCATACGCTTATATAGTTTTATAGAACATAAAGATAAAAAAAATCACACACACAGGCAATGCCAGTAATATTACATATCGAAACGGCCACAGACGCATGCAGCGTGGCCGTAAGCCAAGACACAGCCATCATATTCCAGACTGACAGCAACGAAAAGAGCAAGTCTGACAACAACGATGGACAGACAGAAAAAAAAGGAACTAACCATGCCTCAGCACTCGGCGTAATGGTAGACGAAGCATTATCTTTCACAGACAACCACGCCATACCTTTTGATGCAGTAGCTGTCAGCCACGGCCCAGGCAGCTACACAGGCTTGCGCATCGGCGTGTCCATGGCCAAAGGCATTGCCTACGGACGCGGTCTCAAACTCATAGCCATCCCTACGCTTGAGGCGCTATGCGTGCCCGTGCTCCTCGTCCACGACGACCTGCCAGAAGATGCCCTCCTATGCCCCATGCTCGATGCCAGACGCATGGAGGTTTATGCCGCGCTCTACACGCGAGCACTACGCGCTGTAGAACCCACAGCTCCCATTGTCATCGATGAGCATTCGTTTGAAGAACAGCTCCACCAACACCCCATATACTTCTTCGGCAACGGAGCAGACAAATGCAAGAAGATCATACAACATCCCAACGCACACTTCCTTGACGGGGTGCCTCTGCTGGCAAAATACATGTCGCCACTCGCAGAAAAACGCTTCCTCCGAGAAGAATTTGAAGATGTGGCATACCTTGAGCCCAACTACCTTAAAGAATTTCAAGCCACGGTAGCCAAGAAACTGTTATAAATCCCTTCATGCCACTCAAACATTCACATTATCATGGATTACAATACAAAAAGAGAACAGCTCATCATGGCCGAATATGGCCGCAGCATACAGCAGATGGTAGAACACTGCAAAACCATCCCCGACAGGGATGAACGCCTCAAATGCGCCAACACTATCATCAAAGCCATGGCCAGCATGGCGGAACAAACAACCACCACCGAGGACTTCTACAAAAAATTGTGGAATCACCTCGCCGCCATCTCCCTCTACCAGCTTGACATCGACTACCCTGTAGAAATCGAGCGTACAGACGACGCAAACGTGCGTCCCGAACGACTGCCATACCCTCAGCACTACATCCACAAACGCAACTACGGTTCCATCATTGAAGACTTCACACACCATATAGCAGAAATGGAACAAAGCAGCGAGAGGGATGAGCTTTCACTCCTCGTGGCCAACCACATGAAACGCGACCTCTCCAACTGGAGCACAGACACCATGAGCGACGAGAAAGTTGCAGACGACATGGCGGCATACACCAACGGCGCTGTCCAGCTTGACATTCTCTCACAACCACTCATAAGCGACGGCGAGCTCCTCAGCACACGCATCTCAACAAGCATCAAAAAGAAGAAAAAGAAGTAACACCCCTAAAATCCACGTGACATGGCATCATTCATAATTGAAGGAGGCAACAAGCTCCACGGGGAGATAACACCGCAGGGAGCCAAAAACGAAGCCCTCGAAGTCATCACTGCCATACTGCTTACGTCCGACCCCGTCACCATCAAGAATGTACCAAACATCCTCGATGTCAACAATCTCATCAACCTCCTCAGCAAGATGGGAGTAAGAGTCGTCGACATGGGCAACCACACATGGAGATTCCAAGCGGACAATCTCGACATGAACTACCTCGGAAGCATGGAGTTCACACAGAGATGCTCCAAGCTGAGAGGCAGCATCCTCATGCTCGGCCCGCTGCTCGGACGTTTCCACAGAGCCTGCGTAGCCAAACCAGGTGGGGACCAGATAGGCCGACGCCGCCTTGACACCCATTTCATCGGCATACACGAACTCGGAGCACACTTCACATACAACAGCGAACTTGGTGTCTATGACATCACTGCACCAGAACTCACAGGCAAATACATGCTGCTCGATGAAGCCAGCGTCACTGGCACAGCCAACATCATCATGGCGGCCGTTCTAGCCAAAGGCATCACCACCATCTACAACGCAGCCTGCGAGCCATACATCCAACAGCTCTGCCGCATGCTCAACTCCATGGGAGCCGACATCACTGGCATAGGATCCAATCTGCTCACCATCAAAGGTGTCACCACACTCCATGGCACAGAGCACACCATCCTGCCTGACATGATAGAGGTAGGCTCCTTCATAGGCATGGCAGCCATGACTGGCAGCGACATAACCATCAAGAATGTCAGCTACGACAACCTCGGCATCATCCCCAATATGTTCAGCCGGCTTGGCATCAAGCTCGAACATATCAACGATGACATCCATATACCGGAACAGCACCACTATGAAGTGGCATCCTTCATGGACGGCAGCACCATGACCCTCGCTGACGCCCCATGGCCAGGACTCACCCCAGACCTCCTGAGCATCATGCTCGTTGTAGCGACACAGGCCAAAGGCACAGTCCTCATCCATCAGAAAATGTTTGAGAGCCGACTCTTCTTTGTTGACAAGCTCATAGACATGGGAGCCCAAATCATCCTCTGCGACCCCCACCGCGCTGTCATCGTAGGCCATGACAATAAAATCAAACTGCACGGCTCACGCATGAGCAGCCCTGACATACGCGCAGGCATCGCCCTCCTCATTGCAGCCCTCTCTGCAAAAGGCACCAGCATGATAAGCAACATAGAGCAGATAGACCGCGGCTACGAAGATATCGAGCAGCGACTCTCATCGCTCGGCGCCAACATCAAGAGAGTATAAGACGGAGCACCCCGACCATACAAACATCCAGGCCTCCAAGCCACAACTTCCCACATCACTCCTTTTTCTCTCCCCTCATGATTCAACCTCAAGACATATACAAAATAGGCAAACTCACCAAGGCTCATGGTCTCAAAGGCGAGATTAACTTCCAGTTTACAGATGACATTTGGGATCGCGTTGAAGCTTCCTACCTCATCTGTGACATCGATGGCATCTACGTGCCATTTTTCATTGAAGAGTACCGTTTCCGCAGCGATTCCACAGCCCTTGTCAAGTTTGAAGACATAGACACCATTGACGCGGCGCAAATGCTTGTCAATGCCGACGTCTACTTAGAGAAGAAATATCAGGAAGAACTCAGCGACGATGAAGTCTCACTCAACTACTTTATCGGTTTTACAATGACCGACGGTGACACAGACAAAACCATCGGCACCATCACTGCCATTGATGACAACACAGAGAACTGGCTCTTCATCGTTGAACGCCCTGACGGCTCTGAAGTTCTCATCCCAGCTCACGAAGAGTTCATCTCCTCCATCAATAAAGATGATAAAACCATGGTCATGGACCTACCTATAGGACTATTAGAATTATGAAGAAAAAAATCTGCATACTTGGCTCCACCGGCAGCATAGGCACACAGGCTCTCGACGTCATACATCAACACAGCGACCTCTACGAGGCCTACATCCTCACAGCCTACAACAACGCAGAACTGCTCATCCAACAGGCACGCCGCTTCAACCCTGAAGCTGTGGTCATAGCCAAAGAATCCAACTACCCCACAGTCAAAGAGGCACTCGCTGACCTGCCTATAAAGGTCTACGCGGGTTCAGAAGCACTGTGTCAGGTGGTGCAAGATGACAATGTGGACATCGTGCTTGCCTCAATGGTAGGCTTCGCAGGACTCGAACCCACCATCGCTGCCATAAAAGCAAAGAAGGCTATTGCGCTGGCCAACAAGGAGACTCTTGTAGTAGCAGGCGACCTCATCACACGCCTTGCCAACGAGCACCGTGTCCCCATCCTTCCTGTCGACTCCGAGCATTCGGCCATCTTCCAATGCATAGAGCCCGGCAACAAGATTGACAAGATACTCCTCACATGCAGCGGTGGGCCTTTCCGCCACTTCACCAAGGAACAGCTGGCGCATGTCACCAAGAATGATGCACTCGCCCACCCCACATGGAACATGGGCGCAAAGATTACCATAGACTCAGCCACCCTCATGAACAAAGGCTTCGAAGTCATCGAAGCCAAATGGCTCTTCGGTGTCACCCCCGACAAAATACAGGTTGTAGTCCACCCCCAGTCCGTCATCCACAGCGCTGTGCAGTTTGAAGACGGAGCTGTCAAAGCCCAACTTGGAGTACCCGACATGCGTCTGCCCATCCAGTATGCTTTCAGCTACCCACACCGGCTTCCCCTCAACGGAGAACGCCTCGACCTCTTCAAGCTCAAGGGACTCACGTTTGAACAGCCAGACATCAACCGTTTCCGCTGCTTAGCCCTGGCCTACGAGTCCCTCAATCAAGGAGGCAACATGCCCTGCATCGTCAATGCTGCCAATGAAATAGCCAATCGCGCCTTCATCGAAGACAAGATAAGCTTTGAGCGCATAGCCGACATTATAGAGACCACCATGTCTCACATCGCCTTCACTCGTGAGTCCTCACTTACCACCTACCTCTCCACTGACCACGAAGCACGCATATATGCCAACTCATTATTATAATAAGCGACATTGTATTTAATCAAACGCCTCGGTATTTAAATAAGCAACTCGGGTTTTAAATAAACGCCTCAGTTTTTAACTAAGTGCCTCGGTGCCTCTCCATTTTCTGCTCTGTCAGAAAGTGTCGGGCTTCCCAAGCCCGCCTCCCGCTATCATAGCATCGCGCACTCATACGCTCCCCATTTTCTCACCCCTATAAACAAAGACAAAACATGGAAATACTAATCAAAGCAATCCAACTTATCATAGCCCTCGCGCTACTCATCATCCTCCACGAATGCGGTCATTTCTTTGCCGCCAAACTCTTTAAAGTCAGAGTTGAGAAGTTCTACCTCTTCTTCGACTGGAAGTTCAGCCTCTTCAGCACATACAGCAACTGGTGGCGCAAACTCACAGGCAGGAAGCCTGCCACAAAAAAAGCCAACGGCGAATACGAATACGAAGGTACCGAATATGGTATCGGCTGGATTCCCCTCGGCGGCTATGTCAAAATATCAGGCATGGTGGACGAATCCTCATTTAACGAGGACGACAGTCAAAAGAGCTTCTGGAAAGAACTCCCAAACATGATGAAGCACATCATTATTCGCAATGAAGATGTCAAAGGCGAAAAGTGGGAGTTCCGCACCCACCCAGCATGGCAGCGACTCATCATCATGCTCGGCGGCATCATCATGAACTTCCTCACCGCCTTCGTCATCTACGCCATGGTGCTATTCACTTGGGGCGAGAGTTACGTCAGGAGTGAAGACATGACCTACGGCATGAAGTTCAGCGAACAAGCTAAAGCTGACGGATTCCGCGACGGCGACATCATCATAAAGACAGACGACCGCCATGTTGAGTCATGGAACATAGCCGTCCTTCAAGACATTTCCAATGCCAATACCGTCACTGTCCTCCGTGAAGGCAAAGAAATCACTATTACCATGCCAACGGACATGAACCTCCTTGACATGATGGAAGCCCCCATCTATGCCAACATACTCACTCCACTTGCCATCGACAGCATCCTTCCCAACTCACCTGCCAATGTCATTGGGCTACAGAAGACTGATCGCATAACATCCATCGGCGGCACCCCCACCCATGACTTCAATGATGTGCAGAACGCACTCACTGCCCTCAGCATGAACGTGCCAGAGGGAGCCAATTTCGGTGACAGCCTCAAAGCACGCATGACCACCATCGTCATCAACGACACCATCAGCAAGCAAGTTACACTCACTCCTGAGTTCACCCTTGGCTTCGCCAACAGCATGCCCTATACGGATAAAATAACAACACGTCACTACGGCTTCTTTGAATCCTTCCCAGCAGGTGTGAAATATGCCCACCGTACCCTCACCAGCTATGTTGACCAAATGAAATATGTCTTCACAGCCAAGGGCGCACGACAGGTCGGCGGTTTCGCATCAATCGGCAACATCTTCCCACAGACTTGGGACTGGCACAAGTTCTGGCTTCTCACAGCCTTCCTGTCCATTGCCCTCGGCTTCATCAACGTATTGCCCATCCCCGCTCTCGATGGAGGCCATGCTCTCTTTGCCACCTTTGAACTCATCAGCCGCCGCCGTCTCAGCGACAACTTCCTGCTCGTAGTCCAGTACTTCGGCATGTACATTCTCCTCGCACTTATGATTTTTGCCAACGGCAACGATCTCCTCCGATTATTTGGAATCTAATAAAGAGCATGTCAGAGCTATAGAAACAATGTAAGCTATAACTCCGACATACTCTCAAACATCCCACAAAAGATGAAAATACTCGCAATAGGCATGAACTATGCCAAACATATAGCAGAGTTGCATACTAAAGAAGAACAAAACTCGTTACTAAATACAGAGCCTGTCCTCTTCTCCAAGTTCGACTCGAGCATCATCCAGCCAGGCAAGCCATTCTTTGTTCCCGACTTCGCTGACCGTTTTGACTACGAAACAGAAATTGTCGTCAAGATAGCGCATGTGGGCAAAGACATAAGCGAGCGTTTTGCGCACCGCTACTACAACGAACTCACTGTAGGCATCGACTTCACAGCCCGCGACCTCCAGAGCCGGCTGCGCGCCCAAGGCCACCCTTGGGAGTGCTGCAAAAGCTTTGATGGCAGTGCAGCCCTCGGCAAATTCATCACCAAAGACAGCCTCGGCTGCGATGTTCAAGATGTCCATTTCCACTCCACCCTCAACGGTCAGACAGTCCAGTCAGGCCACACAGCAGACATGATCCACACCATCGACCACATCATAGCCTACGCCTCCAAGTTCTTCACCCTAAAGACTGGCGACCTTATCTTCACTGGTACACCCGATGGCATAGGCCCAGTCCACGAAGGTGACAAACTCGAAGCTTACATAGGCGACACAAAACTACTCGACCTCCGCATCAAATAACCGACTCGGCACATACACAGACAGTCCATGCGATTTGATTTCTCCTCTGACTGTCCAAACAGTCCTTCATGCTTGCTGCTCCATTCGATGTTCTGGGCTTTCCAAAGCCCACCTCACCTCAACACTTCATATCCCATCTCATTATGACTACATCCAAGCTCTACATCCTCCTTCTACTCTCCGTCCTTACCTTCACAGCCAAGGCACAGTCACGTTACACCAAGCAGTCACTCCTTTCCACTGGCCGCTGGGTCAAAATACGTGTTCCGGAAGAAGGAGTCTACCAGCTCACGCCCACAACCTTGAAGAGCATGGGATTCTCAGACCCATCTTCCGTCCGCCTCTATGGCTACAACCTGCCATTCCTTCCAGAGCAGTGCATAGAGAACCTCGACGATGATCTCACAGAACTTCCACTCTACCGCCGTGACAACGGAACCCTGCTCTTCTACTCCTGCGGCACTACCCGTTGGACCAAAGTCAACACCTCAAGAGGAGAGTCCTTCACCCACCGCAACAATCCTTACTCCACACACATATACTATTTCCTGACAGAAGGCAACGGCACACCCGCAGCCTTCCAATCTACTGTAGCCACCACCAACAACAACAATCCACAGACAACATACCTCACCCACTCTCTACACGAAGAAGATGCATACTCCTTTCTCAACACAGGCCGCACCTTCTTCGAGCAGTACGACTATGCCAACGGCAACACCAAAACATACAAGCTCAACCTTGACAACACCAGTTGCGGCGACATACTCCTCGACATCAGCTTTGGTGCAGCAGGTTCATCACCATCCACCCTCACCGTTTCAACTGACAACAACAACATTGGCACACTGTCTTTCTCTGCTCTTCAGGACTACATCTATGCCTCTGTCACAAACAAGACGTTCACCTTATACGACCGCACAGTGTCATCGGCCTCATTCACCCTCAAGCACACACGCTCAGCGGGCATCTCGGGCCATCTCGACTACCTGCGCCTAAGCTATCCAGCCAACCTCAGCCTAACAGGCAAGAACTATGTAGTATTCAGTCCAAACACAGACAACACCGCCGCTATCTCCGTAGACGGAGCAGACTCCCATACCTCTGTCTGGAACATCACCACCCCCACAGCTACACACGCACTCCAAGGCACCCTCTCCGGCACATCATATAAAATAGGCATCAGCACTCCCTCAATACATGACCGCTACATAGCCGTCAAGACAAATGCAGTGTTCCCTACTCCAGAAAACATAGGTGTCATAACCAATCAAAACCTCCATGCCCTTGACAGCATCAACCTCCTCATCATCGTGCCATCCAGCGGCAAGCTCACAGCACAAGCCCAACGCCTTGCCTTAGCCCACACACAAAGGGACGGCATACGCTGTGCCGTAGTCGAAGCAGACAAGGTGTACAACGAATTCTCGTCAGGCACACCTGATGCCACCGCATACCGCCGCATCATGAAGATGCTCTACGACCGTCAATACACTTCATCCCCACTCTCCGGCACACAGCCAGGCAGCCTCAACCTTCTCCTCTTCGGCAACTGTCTATGGGACAACCGCCTCATCACCACAGGCTTCTCCAGACGTTCACAAGACGACTACCTCCTTGCCTACGAGTCTGACAATTCATGGTCACACACCAAGTCATATATAGCAGAAGAATACTTCACACTCTTAGCCGACGGCAAGGGCATTTCCCATCTCAAGGAACGTCCCGACTGCGGTGTGGGCCGCCTACCCGTATCCACAGCTTCGGAAGCCAAAGCTGTAGTGGACAAACTCATCTCATACATGTACAACACATACGGAGGAGCCTGGAAAAACACTATATGCATGATGGCAGATGACGGCAACGCCAACATCCACATGGAAGATGCTGAGAACGTACTCACAACCTCACAGGCCATTCACCCCAACTACAACTTCAAGCGCATTTATTGGGACAGCTATAAACGTGAACAAACAGCCACAGGCAATGGCTACCCCGGAGCTTACTCCGAAATCAACAAGACCATGCAGGAAGGAGCACTCATCATGAACTACACAGGCCACGGAGCACCTTACACACTCTCGCACGAACAGGTTCTCAAGACTGCCGACTTCCAAAACTGGTCTTCGCCACGTCTGCCACTCTGGATCACAGCAGCCTGTGATGTAGCCCCATTCGACATGAACACTGGCAACCTCGCCTGCGAAGCTCTCCTCAACAAGCAAGGAGGCGCAATGGGATTCATCGGCACGTCACGCACCGTCTACTCTTCACCCAACCGCACCCTAAACCGCAATCTCATGTCACGTCTGCTCACCTGCAAGAACAATGGAGAATACTACACCATCGGTGAAGCCCTCGCGCAGGCCAAGGTAGACATCCTCGATTCCAAAAAGGTATACACCGAACTTGACACTATAAATAAGGTACACTTCATCCTTCTCGGCGACCCAGCCATACGACTCGTGCCACCAGCCTACAGCGTCAAGATTGAACGCTTCAACACCACCCCCGCTAACAGCGACGACACCCCATACATCTCAGCAGGACAAATCGTCACGGTTGAAGGCAGCATAGTAGATTCCAACGGAGACATTGTCACAGACTTCGATGGCATAGTGTCCCCCACCATCTACGACAGCGAAGAACATATAGTCTGCCTCAACAATGCCAAAGAAGATGTAGACCCATTTGAGTTTGACACACGCGCCCGGCTCCTCTACACAGGAGCAGACTCCATCATCGGAGGAAAGTTCAACTTCACTTTCCCCGTACCCATCGACATCAACTACTCCAATGAGTCCGGCCTTATGTATGTCCATGCCATCAGCAGCGACCGCACACTCGAAGCCAACGGACGTTACGACAACTTCCTCGTCGGAGGTTCCTCATTTGAAGAAAGCACTGACACTGTAGGCCCCACCATAACGGCCTACTGTGACGGCTACACCACTCGCGACATATCCTACACAACCCAGTTCCCTACCATCCGCATCGAACTCTTCGATGAGAGCGGCATCAACACCACTGGCAGCGGACTGGGCCACGACATAGTGGCCATCATTGACGGCAAGGAAGCTCAGACATACAGCCTCAACACCTATTACTCACCCTCAGCTGGCGATTACAAATCAGGCAGCATATCCTATACACTGCCACAACTCGAAGCAGGCAAGCACACCATCCTCGTCCGAGCCTTTGACACACTCAACAACCTCGGCGAAGGTTTCTACTCCTTTGAGGTGGTAGAAGACATGAGGCAGACATACGACATCCTCGACATGTCAGGACGCGTCATCCTCTCAGGCAACGACACATCTACCCTCGCCCCTGGAATCTATGTCAAACGTCTGAGACTGACATCACCGCTCGGCGAGATATACACAAAATCCGAAAAAATCATCGTAACGAAATAAAAGGATGGCAAAATGCAATAAACGTCCATACCTATCGTTTATAGAAAAAGGGGGGGCATAGCTTTTAAAGTGGGGCTCTATATACGTCAACGGGCACCATACTCTGCATCCCAACTAACCACACAAAAAACATAGATGAAAAAAATCATAACATACACATCAGCCCTCCTCGTGGCATCCACGATGCAGGCGCAGGACATCAAGAATCAGCTCAACCCAGTCTATCATGGTGTTACATCACTCGCCATTGCCCCTGACGCACGCTCGGCAGGTATGGGCGATATAGGTGCAGCTACAGATCCTGATGTCAACTCCCAATTCTGGAATCCTGCCAAGTATCCCTTCTGCATCAGCCGAGCAGGTGTAGCGCTCAACTATACTCCATGGCTTCGCCAACTTGTCAGTGACATAGACCTCGCCAACATCACAGGCTACACTCGCCTCGGTGACTACGATGCACTCTCTGGTTCGCTCCGCTATTTCTCTCTCGGTGAAGTCTATACCAGTTCCGATGCAGACGCTACAATCATCAAGCCTTATGAGCTCTCTGTCGATGTGGCCTACTCACGCATGCTCTCTGAGACATTCTCAGCAGCCGTAGCCCTCCGTTTCATCTACTCTGACCTTGCTTACAAACAAGACGACGAGGTCACACCAGGCTCAGCTTTCGCCGCTGACATAGCCCTCTACCACAACGGCTACATCAATCTTGGCGGACACGAGAGCCAGCTGGGATGGGGTCTCAACATCAACAATATCGGTTCAAAGATATCATACGACAATGGCAACACCTCCGAGTTCATCCCAACCAACATGCGATTCGGACTTTCCCTCATGGTGCCTATCGATGAATACAACACCATATCATTCGCTGCCGATGCCAACAAGCTCCTCGTGCCCACTCGCCCAACCATGGAGCAGTATGTTAAGCACATGATAGAGACCGAAGGCGGCGAAGCGGCAGACTACGAGAATAACTACTCCGACTACCGCACATGGCTCGAAGGCGAAGGATACTACAACGTATCACCCATATCCGGAATCTTCAAATCCTTCAGCGATGCCCCAAACGGTTTCAAGGAGGAATTGCAAGAAATACAGTGGAGCGTCGGCCTCGAATATGCCTACAACAACCAATTCTTCCTCCGCGCAGGTTATCACTACGAACATCCCAACAAGGGTAACCGCACATACTACACAGTTGGAGCAGGCTTCAAGATGAACGTGTTCTCCCTCGATGCAGGCTACGTCATCTCAACCGCACAGTCCAACCCTCTCGACCAGACACTCCGCTTCTCCCTCGCATTTGACATGGACGGTATCAGCGACCTGCTTGGCAAGAGAAGAAGATAATCATCATAAGTTTCATACAATCTGCTATTGGCGGCAAGCACTCATCCCACTGTCCCAATAGCAGTTTTTTTACATCTCATTCAAAACATCCCCAATTCATGAAAATACGTACAGGCATGGGCTATGATGTCCATCAACTTGGCACGAGCCGCGACCTCTGGCTTGGCGGCATAAAGTTTGACCATCCCCTTGGCCTCATCGGCCATTCAGACGCAGATGTCCTCATCCACGCCATCTGCGACGCACTGCTCGGCGCAGCCAACATGCGCGACATCGGCTATCACTTTCCCCCCACAAAAGGCAACGAGTTTGAAAACATAGACTCCAAGATACTCCTTCGCCGCACAGTAGACCTCATAGCCACCAAGGGATACACCATATCCAACATCGATGCCACTATATGCGCTGAGCGACCCAAGATAAACCCTCGCATCCCAGAGATGCAAACGACCCTCGCCAGCGTCATGGGCATCGATCCTGATGACATATCCATCAAAGCCACCACTACTGAAGAACTTGGCTTCGTAGGGCGCGAAGAAGGCATCAGCGCCTACGCCGTTGCCCTCATCCAGCGTGACTGACGGTTTATCCCACTTCAAGCTCAAGCTCAACAAATCCGCCGAGGCAACCATGCAGCAGATAAACCTTAAAGACTACGGTCTCCAAGTTTGCCCTCTGCTATCTGCCTGTCGTCAAGATAGGCATTAACTTCGATGCCGAAAAACACACGATAGAGGATTGGCTGATAGAGAAATAAACCGTTGACAATGGTCAACATTCTGAGACTGCCATCCAAACGAAAAAATCCCGCAAGCCCAACACCCCTTTTGGGCTTGCTCACGAGGGGCATTGGGCCGACTCACGAGGCCTCGTGAGCAGACCCAAAAGGGGTGTTGAGCAGGCCCGATTTACAACATGGGCAGGGAACACACGAAAAGACGACTTTACAAACAATAAAAGTCCGTTATTTAAAATTTCAGCATCAAGTATTCCCTAAAAAACGATATGTGTTATCATTGTTTTCAACAGTGCGTTTATACAACCGATGGGGTACTGCCAATTATAGTTATCACAACAGCCTTCTTTACCCCCACAAAATATTATATTCATACTTGGCTGCACATTTCTTATAAGTTTCCCTCTCACTACATTATCATTATCAACAAATGAAGTCGGATTTTCGGTTCGTCCTGTTATAGATTCGGTCTCCTTATCACTGCATCATCAGCTAATCAACACATTGGCCGCAAACAGCAGGCCGAACAAGAATATATTGCGTGCCGTCTCGCCCAGCACCATATTCAGGTCACGTCCGTCAAGAGACTGGAGACGACGGAAGGTGCGGAAATGGAGAATGAGATAGACCGCCATGAGAGGATAACGGATGGACGACAGAGGATAAAGGAAGAGAGCCACGACAGACAGTAGCGTGGCAAACACTCCAAGCCAAAGATAAAGATCCTGACATGCCTGCAACCCCTCCTTCCCATTAGGCGAATCAGCGTATTTCTTCATGAGACGAACAATGAGCGTGCGCTTGCCGCTGATAGCATCCTGATTGCGGTCGCGGTAATTGTTGACGACAAGAAGGGTGTCGGTGGCAAGCCCCATGGCAACGCCAGCAATCACTACGGGCACACACCATTCGCCGCCTGTCATGACATAGCAGGTGAAGAAGACGGGCACTATGCCGAAGAAGATGAGAACAAGCATGTCACCCCATCCGAGGTAGGACAGCTTAGTGGTATAGAGGAAGCAGAACAAGACGCATAACGCTCCTACAAGAAGCAGTTCATACTGAGAGTGCAAGCTCATGATGACAAGCCCGACCAGACATGAGAGTGCTGTGGTCACAACAATGGCCACTCTCATAGCATGCGGTGTGACCCACCCTTGCGCACAAGCACGTTCGGGACCAAGGCGATCTTCTCTGTCTGAACCTTTCTTGAAATCAAAGTAGTCATTGATAAAGTTAGCATCTATCTGCATAAGCATGGCAAAGAGGAGGCAAAGGCCAAAGGGCAGCAAAGCAGAGGGAAGACACTGCAAGAAAGCAGGAGCTGACCAATCAGCGCGCGCATGACTATAGACCATGTAAACAAAAGCCATGGAGCCGCCAACAAGAACAGGAGCCGCCGCTCCCGTGAGAGTCTTGGGGCGCATGGCAAGCCACCAAGCAAGGATTGAATTTGTCTTAACTTTCATATACTACTCCTTCTCCTTCCAGTACTGAATAGTAATGGTATTATTGGTAAAAAAGAGAGCACCAAAACCAGAACGCTCATTGTTCTTATAACGACCATAGTAATAATTGCCGTTGGAATAGAAATAAATACCGTAGCCATCGCGCTTTCCGTTGACAGTCTCTCCCACATATTTGTCACCGTTTTGGTAGTTGAGAGACTCAAAACGGTAAGTCTTGCTATAGTCAGCAGGCAGAGTATACTTGGCATTGTCTTTGATGATGTACTGCGGATCGCCTGTTGTGAGATCATAACAGATATAATGTTCGTTTGTGCCAACCTTGGCTGTGCGGACTCCCATTTTTATGCCGAAAAGGAAATCACCGAGACGATACTGACCGTAGACGACTCCATCCTGGTCTGTATAATAAGCGCCGAAGCCATAGATATTTTTATTTCTGGTAATCTGGCCGAAATACTGGCCAAATGAAGTCTGCGCCACGCCACTTGCAAAATCCTTTACATAGTCCACAAATGTGGCATCATAATGAGTCGGTATCTGTGGATACTTGTCCAAACGGGCAAACTGTGCGTTGAGGCTGATTGGAGCGATAATGGTGAACAGTATCGCCAGCAGAAAGTTTTTTTTCTTCATTTTTGGAATCGTATTATATATCAATGTGTATTTTCGATTGCAAAATTACATATAATAAATAAATTAGACCCCTTCTTATTAAACCTTTTAGTAACTTTGCAGTCAATTTGTATATACTATCTTAGAAACAAACATCAATAACGTAATATGAAGAAAACATTACTGGCATTTCTCCTATCTGTTCTCGGAGCAAATGCATGGGCACAATCCAAGTTCAACGTTTCGGGCATCATCCTCGAAGACGGCAGCAGCGAGCCCGTCATATCAGCTACAGTCAGAATTCTTTCATTGCCTGACAGTGCCATGGTCGGCGGCGCAGCAACAGCCCCCGATGGTTCATTCGAGATAAAGGATGTGAAAAAGGGCAAGTATGTAACCAAGATTACCTTCATCGGATACAAGGACCGGCTAATGCCCCTCGACCTTACCAACAAGAAAGAAAAGAAAGTCAACATTGGCTATATACATATAACCCCAGACTCCAAAATGCTGAAGGAAGCTACCGTATCTGCCAATGTGGCTCAGGTGCAAGTAAGCGGTGACTCAGTCGTATACAACGCAGCGGCCTACCGCACTCCTGAAGGATCAGCTCTCCAAGACCTCGTCAAGAAACTGCCAGGAGCAAAGGTTGACGATGAAGGTAATATAACCATCAACGGAAAGACTGTGAAGAAAATCCTTGTAGACGGCAAGGAGTTCTTCTTTGACGACACAAAGATGGCCATGCAAAATATTCCAACCTCCATGATTGACAAGCTCAAGACCTATGAGAGGAAGAGTGATTTCAGCCGTGTGACAGGCATAGACGACGGCGAAGAGGAGACGGTGCTCGACCTCACTGTCAAGAAAGGCATGAACAACGGGTGGTTTGGCAATATCAATGCTGGCTACGGCACAGAAGACCGCTACTCTGTCAATGCCAACATCAACCGTTTCATTGACCAAAACCAATTCTCCGTCATGGGCGGCGGCAACAACACAGGCGACCGCGGCTTCGGCGGAGGCGGAGGCAGAGGCTGGGGACGCGGAGGCAATGGTCTGCGCAATTCCAAAAACGCTGGCCTCAACTTCGCCACAGCATCAGAGAAACTTGAGATGGGCGGCAACGTGCGATACCGCTATAACGGCAGTGATGTATGGAACAGATCTGCCACACAGAGCTTCGTCACCTCACGCGGTGCATTCTCCAACAGCGAAAGCACCAGCCGCAACGCCAGCCACAACTGGAATGCAAACTTTCGCTTCGAGTGGAAACCTGACACGATGACCAACATCATTTTCCGTCCATCAGGCAGTCTGTCACGTAGCACAGGCTTTAACAATAGCGCCAACGTCACTTTCGATGACGATCCGCACAAATGGACTGACGATCCTATCAACGATGCCATCAATGGCATTGACGGCGGCAGTCCTGCGGAAAACACAACAGACCCCACAGACGACCTCATCCAACATATCGTCAACACAAACCAGAACCGTTCGCAAAGCTATTCAGACAGCCGCAGCATCAACGGCGAACTCCAGTTCAACCGCCGTCTCAACAACGAAGGTCGCAACATAACCCTACGCATGACAGGCAACGCATCAGGTTCAGACAGCAAGCAACTCTCATCAGCCCGCATATACTATAGCAACAACGGGAGTGAGACCATCAACAACAGATACTACACAACCCCAGGACGCAACAGCGGATACAGCGCACAGCTCACATACTCAGAACCAATAGCAGAGAAGACATACCTTCAGTTCTCTTATCGCTTCAGCTACAGCTACAACAAGTCTGACCGCCAAGCCTTCATCATGGACCCTACAGCCTACACAGACCTGTACAATGCGCTCGGACAATACCGCTACGACATAACAGGAGCAGTAGATTTCTTAATCTCACAAGGACATAAGTTTTTCGGCGAAGACGAGAGCACAAAGGCAGACTCTCTCTCACAGTACTCTATATACAAAAATCTTGACCATGCCATATCCGTCAGTTTCCGCAAAGTGAGAGATTCATACAACTTCAGTGCTGGAATTGACCTCCTGCCACAACGCAGCCTGCTCGACTACAAGTATATGGGCAAGGAATTTCCAACCATCACTCGCAACGTGTTCAACTTCGCCCCCAACGTGGACTTCCGCTACAACTTCGACAAGCAAACAAACCTCCGCTTCAATTACCGCGGACGCACCTCACAGCCAAGCATGACCAACCTGCTTGACATCACGGATGACTCCAATCCGCTCTACATCACAAAGGGCAATCCAGGCCTTAAGCCTTCCTTCAGCCATCGCTTCAATGCCAATTTCAACTCCTTCACCATGGAGCACCAACGTGGCATCTTCAGTTGGGGCAGCATCAACATGACACAAAACAGCATAAGCAACCGCACAAGCTATAATGAAGCTACAGGTGTGAGGACTACACGTCCAGAGAACATCAACGGCAACTGGGATGCAAGCCTCGGCGGAGGATTCAACATGTCGCTTGACAAGAACAACTACTTCACCGTACACAACTTCGCAAGCCTCAACTACAGCCACCAGCTCAGCTACCTCGACCCAGTACAATATACACAAGACAAGTCAAAGACCAACACTTATAATGTCAGCGAGAACCTCGGTTTTGACTTCCGCAAAGATTGGTTCGAGATGGGCATCAACGGCAGTTTCACCTACAGAAGCTCTAAGAACTCCGTGTTGACAACAGGCAACATGAACACATGGGACTTCAGCTATGGCGCAGACATGAACCTCATCTTCGACAATGGTCTGAGCATCACTACCGACATCAGCGAAAGCAGTCGCCGCGGCTATGCTTCAAATAGCATGAACACAAACGAACTTCTCTGGAATGCGGCCATCAGCAAATCTTTCCTCAAAGGCAACGCTCTCACCGTAAGCTTACAGTGGAATGACATCCTACATAACCAGAGCAGCATCAGCCGCTCGATAGACGCATACAAAAGAAGCGACTCTGAATACAATGCCATCTACTCATACGGCATGGTAAGACTCATCTATAAGCTCAACATCTTCGGCGGTAAGAATGCCAACGGCACAGACAAGGAGCGCACAGGATGGGGAGGTGGCCCCAGAGGCGGACGACCACCTATGAGAATAATGTAACAAGAAATATAAATGATAGTATAATCCTATCGGAGACATATATCAGTCAACGAAAACAGAGCAGGGACAGCAACGAAAAAAAGTGCTATCCCTGCTCTGTCATATTAGGCATATTAGACACAAGAGATACCCGTGACCAAGCAGGATGCCCGCAATTCAACCTTATCATAGAAGATGTTTGGCACTACTGTGCTACTGGAAAAAACTGAAATTGACACTGCCATAATTGCGGCGCTCAACAAAACGCGGATGGGACGAGAAATCGTAATCCGATCCGTGCTCCAACACAAAGAGCCCTTCATCGGCCAAGAGAGGCAAAACGACCTCAGGAATATCCTTGAGATTGTCGAGAGCATAGGGAGGATCAGCAAAGATGATGTCATACTTCTCTTTGCTAAAACGGGCATACTTGAAGACATCGCCCTTGAGCGGTACCCATTCCTGCACCTGCAGCTCTTTCTGCAATTTGGAGAGATACTGCCAGTGCTTGAAGTTTTTCTCTACAGACACAACCTTACGACAGCCACGAGAAGCCAACTCAAGCGAGATGGAACCTGTGCCTGCAAAGAGATCAAGGGCTGTAGGTTCTGCATCAAAATTGACATACACATTCTCTAATATGTTGAATAGTCCCTCTTTGGCAAAGTCTGTTGTTGGCCTCGCTGTAAAGTTGGTTGGTGTTGGTATGTGTCTGCTCTTATATTTACCTCTGATGATTCGCATATAGGAAGATATTTACAGGTTTGACATAAAGTGCTCAACTGAATGCGCACGATAAGGAGTGACCTTGATGACAACTATTCAGAATCCGCATACGAGAAGCGTCTGCAAGTCGTAAGGTATAAGTCCATTGCCCATAGTCAATTTGTTCTTGAAGTCATCGTTGCGGTTGATAATCGACACGTTCTGGAGGAAGTACTTTATCTTCTCTGAGAGAAGCAATGCTCCGTCCTCTATGTCGCTCACAAGACATAGAGAGTCTTCCACCTGATCAAACAGGAGTTCTTTCCACACACTCAGGATGAAATACTGCATGTCGTTGACAGATGCCACATCGAAGGTGTTAACGAATAGCATACGTCCACGGTCAAAGGCATAGAGAGTCATCTCCTTTTCGTGGAGATACACATACATGGACTTGCCTCTGTCAAGCATGCTACGCTCGCTCAGAAACTCTATGAGGGTACTGGCCGAAGCGTAAAAGCGAGCGCGTGGAAAGTCATCAATAATAAGTTGATAGACATTACGGTCCATGCCGAAGACGATGGCTATGCCCGAACGACGCAGCACATTGTAGCTGACATGAGCCGATTTGTCTTTTGGAAACGTCAGTTCGTAGAATGAGCGAACATCCTCCTTCTGGAAGGCTACTACAGGCATTGTAGTAAAGTGAGGTACAGACACGAGCACATTCACACGCTGATAGCCCTGTCGAAGCATATCATCGTGCATAAGAACATCCTTGAGGTTGGCAGCAAGTGAAATCGTGTGATTGACATCCACCTCCCGGTAGTCAAACGGTTGTTCCTGCCCAGGCGAGTATATACAAAAAGAAAGTCCATTCGAGCATACCCGAATGGACAGACTTTTATTGTTTATTGTGTTTTCAGCCATTGTTATTACTCCCAGTTACCAGCCATCTTGTTGTTAGCATCTTCAAGGTCGCCCATTCGGAGTCCATACCATTCACCTTCAGTGTTGTCCTCATTGTCAAGCATAAGCTCCGCACGGTTTCTGTGGCGTTTCTTGAGGTCAGCCTTGAGGTTTTTGATTTTCTTCTCGTTCATACCATCAAGGTAGTCGTCAAGGCGCGCACGGAATTCAACCATCATATCAAACTCATTTGTCTTCATGTTGAAAGCTGCCTTTTTGCGAAGCTGAATGAGACCGTTGTAAATAGTATCATACTTGCTGGGGTCAAATGTTGACTGCACAACAATATACTGTCCGTCAGCCTGACGGCCAATTGGCACGTACTTGAGAGAGTCTGGATTCTTGATGCCAAGCTTCTCTGCAGTAGAAATCCATATAGTATCACGCTTGATGATACCCTGCGCTACCGCCTGGCGCTCCGTCATTCCAGCTTCAAGCTGGTCATCAGTAAGCTCGCCTTCCTTGATAATCTTGTCTACGGTCTTACCATTCTTCACAAAGTCAATGATAGAGTCAATGGTGCCACAATAGTCACCGAAAGTCATCTTGTACTGCTCTTCCGCATTTCGTATGTCCATGAGACGAGCAATAACAACTTTTTCACGTGCCGCCTTCTCTTCATCAAAGGCGATGTCAGAGTAGATGCTCATGTAGCATGCTACCGCGAGACCCACTGTGCAGCATGCCAGCAGGAGATTCACATAAATTTTTTTCATGATATGTTTTGTTGTTTTATTATTGATTCTTGTCTGTCGATTTTTTGAGAGTATTGTCCAAGCAGGCTCCTGACAAATAGACTTGTCACTTAAGCACCGCTTTCTCAACACCAAAAGATGTTTTTTAATACCTTTAGAGCGAGTTTTCTTGCTTTTATTCGGTCAGTTCTTGATTATTAGCTATATTCGTGTCGCAAAAATAACTATAATTTTTGAATTGAAGATACTTCTTGGACATTTTTTTAAAAAAACATGATTAAAGACTACCTAAAAGAGCTGTTTTTGCAAGATTTCGGGTACAATCCCACGGATGATCAAGCAAAAGCCATTGACTCTTTGTGTGATTTCATCCTCAGTCCTGAGAGCGACATTGTATATGTGCTCCGAGGCTTTGCCGGAACTGGGAAAACGAGCCTCGTCAGTGCCTTGGTGAGGACTATGAAGCGAATAGGAAGGGAGTGCGCACTGATGGCTCCTACAGGACGCGCCGCCAAAGTGCTGTCACTTTATGCCAACCACACAGCCCACACGATACACAAACGCATCTATCGCCAGAAGTCAATCGACAAAGACAGTATATTCACTCTCGACTACAACATGCGCAGTAATATACTTTTCATCTGTGACGAGGCCTCGATGATATCTAACGATGAATATGGCGGGGGAAGCATCTACGGCACCGGCCGCCTTCTCGATGACATGACACACTTCGTCTATGGCGGACAGGGATGCCGGCTCATACTCATGGGCGATACAGCCCAGCTGCCCCCCGTGGGTGAGTGTGAGAGCCCTGCACTGAGAGACGACGAACTGCGTTGCTATGGACTGGAGGTAATGAGCGCAACTCTGAAACAGGTAGTGAGGCAGGCAGAGGAATCGGGCATACTATGGAATGCCACCCACCTGCGCAAACTGATGGACACAGAACAAGTGTTCTCTTTGCCCCAATTGCGGTTCGAAGGATTTGCCGACGTGATGAGAGTAACTGGCAGTGAACTGATAGAGGTCATCGAAGAGTGCTATCACCGTGACGGAGAGGACGAGACTATTGTGGTGACACGCAGCAACAAACGCGCCATCGCATATAATAATGGCATTCGTGCCAGAATACTCTGGAGAGAAGAACCGATAGAAGGTGGAGACATCATGATGGTGGCGAAAAACAACTACTTCTGGACAGAGAAACTCAATGCAGAGTTTATGACCGAGGCTCTAAAAGAGGGCAAAAGCCCGGAGCAAGCAGAGTGCACCCCCTTTGACTTCATAGCCAACGGCGACACTGCCGTAGTAAGGCGACTGCGCAATGAGCGCAGCTTCTATGGTTTCACTTTTGCAGATGCCGAATTGGAATTTCCCGACTATGACAATTACTCCATGCAGGTCACAGTACTGACGGACACCCTTCAAGCCGAAGCTCCAGCCCTGACAAAAGAGCAGCAGGAGAGACTCTTCAACGGCATCATGGAAGACTACGCAAGCGACCCCACTCTGCGCTCCAAGCAAGAAAAGCTCAAGGCTTTGAAACAGGATCCTTACTACAATGCTCTGCAAATAAAATATGCCTATGCCATCACCTGCCATAAAGCTCAGGGCGGCCAATGGACTAACGTATTCATAGACCAGGGATTCATGACAGAGGACATGCTCGGTCCCGACTACTTTCGCTGGCTATACACGGCACTCACTCGTGCGAGAACGAGGGTGTACTTTGTCAATTGGAAAGATGAGCAGGTGGAGAACAACAAGGATAACCAGAAAAACTAAATATCCAGAAAAATTATAAGAGGCAGAAGACCTGTCCACCCAATACCCACAACAGTCCCATAAAAACAATCGGCGGCAGAGCCATGCTCTACCGCCGACACTATCTTATAACTCAGCAAGTTCTATAATCTTTGTTACAGCAGCTTGGACACCCTCTGCATCCTTGCCTCCAGCAGTGGCAAAGTGCGGCTGGCCTCCTCCGCCTCCCTTGATGAGCTTGCCAGCCTCGCGAACAAGAGCACCAGCATTTTTGCCTTCCTTGACAAGATCGTCAGAGAGAGAAACCGTTAGAGTTGGTTTGCCTTGAGCTATGCTGCCAATGACAACAAGCAGACGCTCCGTAAATTGGCCACGAAGTTGGAAGGCTATATCCTTAGCATTCTGTGCGTCAAGAGGCAGTACGGCAGACATAACCTTGACACCATTGATGTCGCGTGCCTTTTCGATAAGGGATTGCTTGAATTCCTGTGCTTTCTGCGCCTTGAACTCATCCACTTGCGCTTGAAGTTCCTTGTTCTCAGAGATGGCCTTCTGGATGGTTGACATAAGGTCAGGAGCATTGTTAAACAACGCTTTAAGATCTGAAACAAGATCCTGCATGCTATCAAGCATGTCTTCCACACCCCTGCCTGTAATAGCCTCTATACGACGTACGCCTGCTGCTATTGAGCTCTCACTGATAATCTTGACCATGCCAAGACGGCCTGTGCTGGAAGCGTGGCATCCTCCGCAAAACTCAACAGAGCTGCCAAACTGTACGACACGCACCCTGTCACCATATTTCTCACCGAAAAGAGCGATGGCGCCAAGTTTCTTAGCTTCCTCTATTGGATAATCGCGGTACTCCTTGAGTGGAATGTCTTCACGTATCTTTTCATTGACAATATGCTCTACCTCGCGAATCTGTTCGGGAGTGACCTTCTCGAAGTGTGAGAAGTCAAAGCGGAGACTGTCTGCTGTTACAAGTGAGCCCTTCTGTTCTACGTGCTCTCCGAGAACCTGACGGAGTGCTTCATCAAGCAAGTGTGTACATGTGTGATTGGCCTCGATTGCACGGCGACGTTCCACATCAACACATGCCATGAACTCTGCCTCAGGCTGAGACGGAAGTTTGTCAACGATATGTATAGCCACACCATTCTCCTTCTTGGTGTCAAGAACAACAATCTCCTCATTCTCGCTGACAAGCACACCAGAGTCGCCGACCTCACCACCCATCTCTCCATAGAATGGGGTCTTGTCGAGGATAACCTCATAAGCAGTGCGCTTCTTCTGCTGCACCTCTCTATATTTAATAATATGTGTAGGATGCTCCGTACAGTCATAGCCGACAAATTCGCTTTCGGCACCTTCTTTCCCCACGAAAATCCAGTCGCCCATCTTTACCTCTGCCGCATTGCGCGCTCTATTCTTCTGTTCCTGCATGCACACGTCAAAACCTTTTTCATCGACAGCGAGTCCCTGCTCACGGCAGATAAGTTCTGTAAGATCGAGAGGGAAACCAAAAGTGTCAAAGAGGTTGAAAGCCTTATCGCCAGCCACCTCCGTCCGGCCATCAGCCTTAGTCTGGTCAATGACCTCTTGAAGAAGTCGCATGCCGTTTTCAAGAGTGCGGAGGAAGGAGTTCTCCTCTTCCTGCATCACCTTCATGACAAGCTTCTGCTGAGCCTCAATCTCAGGAAAGGCCTCACCCATCTCTTCCACCAAAGTTGGCACAAGCTTATAGATAAAGGCCTCCTTCTGACCAAGGAAGGTGTAGCCATAGCGCACAGCTCGGCGGAGGATACGGCGAATAACGTATCCAGCCTTCGCATTAGACGGAAGCTGGCCATCGGCAATGGCGAAGGCGATGGCACGAAGATGGTCAACGACAACGCGCATGGCAATGTCCTTCTTCTCATCCTCTCCGTACTTGCAGCCTGACATGTCGCCCAGCACCTTGATAAGTGGCTGGAAGACATCAGTGTCATAGTTCGAAGTCTTTCCCTGAAGTGTGCGAACGAGACGTTCGAAGCCCATGCCTGTATCTATGACCTTGGCAGGAAGTCCTTCGAGCGAACCATCGGCCTTGCGGTTGAACTGCATGAAGACGAGGTTCCATATCTCAATGACCTGCGGATGATCCTTGTTGACAAGTTCACGTCCCGGAACCTGAGCCTTTTCTTCCTCAGAACGAGAGTCCACATGTATCTCTGAACATGGGCCACATGGACCAGTATCACCCATCTCCCAGAAGTTATCATGCTTGTTGCCATTGATTATATGGTCCTTAGGCAGGAATTGTTCCCAAATGGATGCCGCCTCATCATCCCTGCTGAGCCCCTCTTCCGGGCTACCTTCAAAGACTGTGGCATAGAGATTCTTGGGGTCTATCTTGAGCACGTCAACAATATATTCCCATGCCCAACTGATAGCCTCCTTCTTGAAATAATCACCAAAAGACCAGTTGCCAAGCATCTCAAACATGGTGTGGTGATAAGTGTCATGGCCCACCTCCTCAAGATCATTATGCTTGCCACTGACACGGAGACACTTCTGGCTGTCAGCCTGACGACGACACTTAGGTGTTGCATTACCAAGGATTATGTCCTTGAACTGATTCATTCCTGCATTGGTAAACATCAACGTTGGGTCGTCCTTAACAACCATAGGAGCTGATGGCACAATGAGATGTTGCTTGCTTTCAAAGAATTTCTTGAAAGACTCACGTATTTCTTTAGCTGTCATATATCTGTTGTTTTATACTATCTCAAATGGAATACAGAGGACACAGTACAGTCCTCTAAAATGTTTTCAACTTGCAAAGTTAACCATTTTATACGAATCCATACTTATAATACCTTATTTTTTAGATGGATTAACAAAGATTTTGTCCCCATCACAGGCATTACAGCTTCCATAAGGTCATATATAAGGCAACCTTGCTCCATACAGCCATAGACATCATCTGACGAGACATGACACATAATCGTAAAAAATCACAAAAAGCATCTGATTAGTTTGGTCATTCGAAGAAGAAATGATAACTTTGCAAAAGAAATACACTCAAACAAAATCAAAAACAAGAAAAAGAAATGACAACAACAACTATCATCATCATCGCCATCCTCGTTGGCATAGCACTCTTCTGCATCAGCATCTACAACAACCTTGTCAAGCTGCGCAATAACCGCGAGAACGCATTTGCAGACATCGACGTGCAACTCAAACAACGTTATGACCTCGTGCCTCAACTCGTAGCTACAGTCAAGGGATATGCAGCCCACGAGAAGGGTCTGCTCGAATCCGTGACAGCCGCTCGCACAGCAGCCATTAGCGCAAAGAACATTGAAGACAAGATGGCTGCAGACCAAATGCTCACATCAGCCCTCGCAGGTCTGAAAGTATCAGTGGAGGCCTACCCTGACCTCAAGGCCAACCAAAACTTCATGCAGCTCCAGCAGGAACTCGCCGACATTGAGAACAAGCTGGCTGCCGTGCGCCGTTTCTTCAACTCTGCCACCCGTGAACTCAACAACGCTGTGCAGACATTCCCCAGCAACCTTTTAGCAGGCATGTTCGGCTTCCACACAGAGAAGATGTACGAGATAGAATCTACCCAGCGAGCTGCCATGGACAAGGCTCCAGAGATTAGTTTCTAACAGCCCTACCATCTAAGAAGCAACACCCTTATAGACTATGCAATACGTAGGTATCCAGACACAGATAAGCAGGAACAACAGGAACAGCGCCATACTGCTCCTGATGTTCCCTTGCATCATTCTCTTCATGCTTTGGGTCTTCTGCATGATCTTCGGCATAGAGACGCAAGAGACAGGCTATGGACAAGCCATCGCCATGAACTGGGATGCTGTCAACGAGAAATGGATAAGCTGGGTTCCATGGGCTGTGGCTATAGTAGGCATCTGGCTACTTATAGCCTACTCGTTCAACTCACAGATGATACAGAGCGCAACAGGAGCCAAGCCTCTCGAAAGAAAGGAAAATCCCCGTATCTACAATATGGTAGAGAACCTATGCATGAGCTGTGGCATGGACATGCCTAAGATAAACATCATCAATGACCCTCAGCTCAACGCCTTTGCCTCTGGAATCAACAAGAAGACATACACGGTGACTCTCACCACAGGCATCATGAACCTCCTCACCGACGAGGAACTGGAAGGTGTCATAGCCCATGAGCTCACCCACATACGCAACCGAGACACCAAAGTGCTCATTATAAGCATCGTCTTTGTAGGCATACTGTCCACACTGCTTTCCATCATCTCACAGACAGTGCTCCGGATGTTCATCTATGGAGGAGGCAACAGCAGCCGCAAAGAGAACGAAAAGGGAGGCGCGACCATCATGCTTGTCGGACTTGCAGCCATCATCTGTTCTGCCATAGCATACTTCCTCGTATCGCTGACTCGCTTTGCCATATCAAGAAAAAGAGAGTTCATGGCCGATGCAGGAGGGGCAGAACTGACACGCAACCCGCGCGCCCTCGCATCTGCCCTGCGTAAGATATCGGGCAATCCAGGACTGGGCAGCGTGGGCCGAGAGGATGTGGCGCAGCTATTCATCATCCACCCAAAAAAAATACATCAGAACTTCATGGATAAGCTCAACTCAATGTTCAACACCCATCCGAACACAGAAGAGCGCATACGCATACTGGAGCAGTTCTAATCCCATGACCATAGACATTCTCATCTGCACCATCAACGATGGCATAATATCTATACCGCACATGCTGATGCCTCCGCAAGAAGGCATCAGCTATGTTGTTTCTATGCAATGGACTGACAAGTCATACCTAAACCTTATTCCCGATGTGCTGAAAGAACGCAAGGATGTCGCCCTCACCCTGCTTGAAGGGAAAGGGCTGAGCCGCAACCGCAACAATGCCATCGCTCATTCCATGGCAGACATAATGATGATTGCTGACGATGACTGCAGATACAAGCCCGAATACATGGAGACCATAAGGAGAGCATACACAGACCATCCCCAAGCAGACATCATCACCTTTGAGGCATTCAACTTAGATGGACAACCACTCCACCCCTACCCTGCCGACTACATTTGTTCTGTAGAGATGACATTCCGTCAAAAAGTCAAAACACTATTCAACCTACGTTTTGGCTTGGGCAGCGGATTATTCTGTTCAGGAGAGGAACAAGTATGGATGAAGGATGCTGAGAGAGAGGGCTACTCTCATATATTTATTGAGAAGCCTATAGTAATGACACCAGCCGAAACCACAGGCAACCAGCAACGTTTTACTGCCAGCCCACAGCTCCAGCAAAGCAAGGGAGCAACATTCAGATACATATATGGAACAGAAGAAGCCCTGTGGCGCAGTGTGAAAGAAGCAGGATGGTACATGGTGCACAAGCACGTCAACCCTTTACCTATATTATACAATATGATTAAGGGCATCGCCATGGAAAGATTGCCTTATCATAAAAAGGCAACCCTGCTACAGTGAAGAAGGAAGAAACACATGGCATACGTTAAAAAACGTTACCCTGTTGTTTACGACTCGTAAACCCCTTGTTTAGGTGTGCTAAACAAGGGGTTTATGTATGCTAAACAACCAGTCTGTATTTTTCATAGCCCTTCATAGAAATCGACATACTGCCGAGCCACTTTGATATAGTCATGATGCCTCTTGACATAATCCACACTCTGATGCTTGAGCAGAGGAACCAACTCTGGATGAAGAGCTATACGTTCAATCTCCTCATAACAGCTCTCGTAAGTGGGTTGGACATTGATAATAGGTCGCAACTCTTGTTCGTGAAGCAAGTCATAATGTTCTGGCTCGCCTCCACCCACATTGACTATTCCCTTGGACATGGCAAGGAGGGAGTTCATTGCGGGTGTGTAACTGTACAACTGGTCAAGGATGAGGTCTGCACCGTCCATCATCTTCTTATACTCACCAAAAGGCACACCCTCTGCGATGGAAAGATTGAGGCAACCAGGATGGGCCGCACTGACATCTTGGGCAGCCTTCAACATGATATCTGTCCCCTTGTAGGCACTGCGATTCTTGCTGATTCCAATGAATACATTTATAGGGTGGTGAACATCAAACGATGCAGGTTGGCGCGGCACTTCTATAGGGAAGGGTATGTAGGTTAGCTTGTCCTGAAACTGCTGATAAGTGACCCAATACTCGTACAGTCCTGCCACAATGCCATCGCAGTCTTCTGCTATCATGCGGTTGAGTCGCTCCTTGGCCGTGCCGATCCATTCGTTGCGGTATAGTTCAGCCTCTGCGTCAATGCGCACATGGTCGCCCAAATTGAAGTCGCTGTAGCGTAGAGGACGCTGGACTGTGTTGACTTGCGCCCAGTAATAGTCCATGCCAAAGGCTCCCATGACAACCTTGCCGTTGTGACGGCGCAGGTAACGGTAGAAGAAAGGCAACTTTTCTGCCTTTAGCTCGAAGAAGACTGGGTTGATGAGCTGCACTACATCATACCCCCTCATGGAGGGGAGAGCACGGAAAAGTCGCCATAGGAAACTGGCGTTGCCCCTGAGTCCAAACCGCCTTTGAAGGTCTATATCGCGAGGGTAGTCCTTCCATTTATCACCGTCACTGACCACGACGCACTCATGACCAAGAAACTTTAAGCCACGGGCAAGTGTGGCATGGACATTAGAATAGTCGCCAAGCAGCAATATTTTCATAGTGTATATGGGTAGGATTGTATGGTTTTCACTAATACATAATGGCAGTACAGAGGATTGCCAGCATGAAGAGACTGTGACATTATTCCTTTCAAGAACAAGCTCTCACATTACAAAGGTAAAGAAAAAATTTGAAATAAGATGCACTTTTTCACGAAAAAGAGAATCCCAATGTGTAAAAGTCAAAAAAAATAATTAAGTTTGCATCAGAAAACAGCATTTTAAGTAGGTGTTCATAATTAGCTTTATAATATCTTCGTTCTATTTTGATGCAGATTTTTGTTTCGTTTAAAGGAGCAATGCGGGCATCGTGACTGAGAACGAGACTGAAAGGTGCACAAAAGAGGAGGGAGATATTAGAAAACGCCTACTATGTAAATATAAGATAATTTTGAATACCTACTTGTCATGGAAATAACCATCATTATACCTGTCAAGAACAGGCGAGAACACATAGGCAAGACACTTGACTCCATCATGAAGTCTGGCCTCGCTCCTAAGGAAATCATCATCGTGGACAATGAAAGCACGGACGGCACATACCAGTTCTGCGAACAGTATATCAAAAGCCGCAACAACATAACTCTGCTCCGCGAGACCTTCCCTGGTGCTGCAGCTGCACGCAACAAGGGTCTGAAGTCATGCAAGACAGAATGGGTGTATTTTTTCGACAGCGATGATTTGTTTGACTACAACTATATCTCCACAATGAATAGTCTGGACGTAGAGGATTATGATATCATCGCCACCCCCACCACCATGTCAATCAACGGGCAGGACAAGATACGCACGTTCATCCCTGACAATGATCCGCGTGTGCAGATTCTTGCAAGTGTGCTCAACACTCAAGGCATGCTTTTCCGCACACGCTACCTGAAGGATATAGGAGCTTGGAGCACCGCATGCCGCATCTGGAATGACTGGGAACTGGGGCTGCGCGTCCTGCTCCACACGCCAAGAATCTTATGGTACCACAAACGTTCTTTCCATAAGGTGAATGTACACAAGGACAGCATCACTGGCATGTGCTTCTCTGACAACTACAAGCAGCTCATCCGCACACTGACAGTTGCGCTCGGCGAGCTGAACTCATCTATCCTTCAGCCACTCTCGCACCAGCATGCCCAAAACCTCTCATGCCTCTACCCTCACCTCGACCTGCTCGTGTTCCCCCTCTATCTGCGCACCTGCATACTTTTGGGACACATACAGAAAGAGAAAATGGCGAACAAAAAGAACAAGAACAAACTTGCAGCAAGATCCATGAAGGTTTTTCTCTACGACAATTTCACACCCACAACAAAGCAACGGCTACTCGGCAATATCCTGAGGATATACACCATGCTGGGCGGCAAGGGCGCATGGCGCATCGCGTTAGCTATATGCAAGACGCACAAGAAATAACACTAACTTATAGAATACCCCTTAAACTTCACCTCTTAAAGATAAACGCTCAGAAAGGCAATATTTGTCGTTGCGCATTTGCCTTTCTGAGCGTTTCTTACATACTTCCTCTACCCTTCGCTGAAATAAATCAATACAGAGGGTTAAGGATATCGAAGACGAGTTCAGCATCCTTGAGCCGAGGATGAGCGGCATCCTTGGCCGAGAGAATGCGGTTTTCACACGGCACCCGCCAGTCAATGGCAAGGTCTGGGTCATCCCATGCTATAGCTCCCTCGCTCTGCGGAGCATAATAGTTGTCACACTTATACTGGAAGACGGCCTCGTCGCTGAGCACAGCAAAACCATGGGCAAAACCCCGTGGCACAAAGAACTGGCGATGATTGTCCTCAGAAAGCACGACTGACACATGCTTGCCAAAAGTAGGACTACCCTTACGTATGTCAACGGCCACGTCAAGCACAGAACCCTTAACAACCCTCACAAGCTTGCTCTGAGTATAGGGCGGCTTCTGGTAATGGAGGCCGCGCACAACACCTGCAACGGAACGGCTCTCATTGTCTTGGACAAATGTGGTCTTGCACACTTTCTCCTCAAACTCTCGCTGGGAAAAACTCTCAAAGAAATAGCCGCGAGCATCGCCGAAAAGCTTTGGCTCGATAATCTTCACATCGGGTATTTCTGTATCAATAACGTTTATCATATATTGAAGTTTTATATGTGTCGTATGAACGATTTCGTTAAGCCAAATGAGCAGAGCCAAGCTTGCTTGAGCTATGCCATGGCGAGAAATCGCACTTTTAAAAACTATTGTCGTACAAAGGTAATGATTTTGTTCGGGAAACACACGCAGTTTGGTGTTTTTTTTGTACCTTTGCCCAACAAACAACAATAAAAACATGGCAAACAAAGTAGTTATATCAACCGACATAGCAATCTCACTGACTCAAGCTGTCTGTGAAGCAGAACACGACAGACTATTTCTGCTGACAGACGAGACGACCCACGAACTGTGCTCACCTCTTGTCAAAGACATACCTTGCATGAAGGATGCGACACATATCGTAATAGGTGCAACTGACACGCACAAGACTCTCGACACGCTGACGACAGTTTGGACGGCACTAAGCAACGGAGGAGGCACACGCCATTCTCTGCTGGTAAACCTCGGAGGAGGCATGGTGACAGACCTCGGCGGTTTCGCCGCAAGCACCTTCAAGCGGGGCATCAAATATGTCAACATCCCTACAACCCTGCTGAGCATGGTCGACGCAAGTGTAGGTGGCAAAACGGGCATCAACTTCAACGGCCTGAAAAATGAAATCGGAGTGTTCAATGCACCTGAAACAGTCATTATAGACACAGAATTTCTGAAGACACTCGACCACAACAACATCTGCTCTGGCTATGCCGAGATGCTTAAGCACGGGCTTATATCCAACGAGGAGAACTATGCCGAACTGCTCCAGTTTGACCTCAACAACGTAGACTACCGCCATCTGGGCAAGATGGTAGGCACATCAGTAGCCATCAAGGAGCATATTGTGGAAGAAGACCCCTTCGAGTACGGCATACGCAAAGCTCTCAACCTCGGCCATACGGCGGGCCATGCCTTTGAAAGCTGGGCGCTGACCCGCACACCCTGCCTTCACGGCTACGCTGTGGCATGGGGACTGATGTGCGAACTCTACCTCTCTTGCGCAAAAACAGGATTCCCTACCGATAAGATGCGGCAGACCGTAAGATTTGTCAAAGAGAACTACGGCATTCTGCCTATCACCTGCGATGACTATGAGGAACTCTATGCCTATATGACTCACGACAAGAAGAACACGGCCGGCATCATCAACTTCACACTCCTTGGGGGCATTGGTGACATACATATCAACCAGACAGCCAACAAGGAAGAGATATTTGAAATGCTCGACTTCTTCAGAGAAGGAAACTAAAGGTGCAGAATAACAACTCTGACAGAATACATACTATATTATAGGCATTCATAACGATTACCGTTCAAGGGGAGGGGGGGATAGGCAGCATAGGTACTAATAATGGATAACAAATATCTGCCTATGCACAGGCTTGTTCTTAGCCATAAATAAGCCAGGAATCTTTCGGGAATATTAATTGTGATAAAAATATCCCCGAAAGATTCCTGGCTTATTTCCGTTTATTACAGACTACTATTCAGCCCCCCCGCAGTCCCCATCTCTTACACCATATTTATATTATTACTTCTATATAAACACAAATCACCGAGAATTTATTCGTAGAGGTTTAGCATTCAAATGATGCACTCTACCTTAGAGTGCATCACCACATGCTAACCTTCGTCCCATCAGCAGGATAGGCCATTAGCCATGCTAAACAAGCTGGTATTTGTCAAGGACGAAAAGATATAATGAATGTTAACGTACGCCGTTTTTGTGCCTTTAATGTATAATATTTCGGAAAATCTTCTTACCTTTGCATTCAAATGATGCACTCTAAGGTAGAGTGCATCATTTGAATGCTAAACCTCTACGAATAAATTCTCGGTGATTTGTGTTTATATAGAAGTAATAATATAAATATGG
>JAXJBE010000246.1:0-3928 GCA_036303125.1 Bacteroidaceae bacterium | reverse complement strand
GATATGAATATGGCACGACATTCATCAGTGAATGCCGTGCCATATTCTTTTCGTCAGAAGCATAAATGCCATACGCTATTCCCATCCGGCATCAAGGCCAGACCCATCATTGTCATCACTTTCATGCCGCTTCCTTTGGCCTTCAAGAGATTCTGACTGATGTGACTCTGGGAGTGCGTCTTCCACATTCACCTCCACTTTCTCCTCCACATTAACACCTGCCTCATTGCCAATGGCCACAGAATCCATCATTGCAGCCTTAGCGCACGAGTCGATGCACTCCACCACCCTCTTTCTTGCTTCCTCCGCATACGCTCCATCCTCCCATGCGTCAATATAAGCCTCGAGAGCTTCCACCGTGCCCTCCGCGAGAGCAGCGGCATAATATAGAGAATCTTCGCATCTCTCAGCCTGCTCATGATAGTATCCGTCAGGATAATGATCCAGAAAACAATGCACCTCATCCAGCGTCATATTCTCCTCCACAGCCTTCCACTCGTCATACTCTCCCACAAAACGGTCATTGAGAGCCTTCAGCTGGGAGAAATGGAAGGCATCAGAATTGTACAGGTCGAAATATTCGCCAAGGGCATCATAGAGAGAGTCGAGCTGGCAGTCTTTCTCATATCTCATGATGGTCTCAAACGCCTTGCGCTCCTCTTCATTGCTTCCCTCGCCAAAGAAAAGACTGCGCACGGCCGAAGCAGCCAGCACAGCCGCCACCGCCAACATGGCAATAATCGTAACCACAGCCCTACCTCTGCCTGTCGAAGGGCTATTCATTTCATCTACAGTATCTTTAGTTTCTGAAGAAACAATCGAATCTTTTTCCATATTCTTCTTTAAATGCAGGATGGTTAATACAAACGACTCGCATTGGCACAAGGCCTCACTCGCTCATGGCTGAGTCTGCCTGCTGTTCAACCTCGTCCAATTTCTCCTTGACACCCTCTGCGCTTTCTCCTTCAGTCTCGCCACTTTCACCCGCCTCCGCAAGCGTGTCTACAACAGCAGAGTCCGCTGGTGCCGCATCAGGCAGAAGCACAGGCATCTCCACCTCCTCGGTCTGACGGTCAGCGTAGTCGGCTATGGTGTCGCCCATGCCCTCATACGCATGCATCACAGGACGCTGATTATCGTCCATCATCACCGCACCGCCAAGAGCCAAGGCAGAAAACACAAGAAAAACAACAGTCACAACTTTCTTCTTACGGAGCATCTTATTCATTCTCCAAACCGTCAGAAGGTATGCCGCAGACATGAGTATCCACATTACGCCCAGCCATGAAGGCCCAAAGAGAAGGCACTGCATCAGCATGCAGATGCACACGCTCAGCGCCACCATAATGCCCATGTCAACAAATGAATTTCTTTGTCTATTCTTTTCTTGCATAAAACAGATAAATGGATGTTTTTAAGAATATTTCTCGCAAAATTACACATTATAGTTGGAATACCCATCCTGTTGGCTGAAAAATCACTACCTTTGCAGCCGTAAAAAGATTTTTGTAGATGAAAAGTTCAACGACACTTTACAAGTTTTTAGGATTAACGGCCATGGTAGCCGCCATAGCCATAGCATGCAACCCCAACCAGAGGTGGAACAGCCTTGAGTTTTACGACGTGGAGAAAAGCGATGCTCTCAGCGCTCCCATCACACCCAAAGATTCCGACAGCTTCTCTCTGCTGCACGAAAACAATATGCGAGAGATGGATGTGAAAATAAACATGCAGTTTGTCAAGTCAGGCAACACGGCCAACCAAGCCCTCTGCCAGCGTGTCAACAGCCAGATAATCGACATGCTGCTCAAGCAGCCAGCCTCCACCTCTGTCGACGAAGCCATTGAGAGCTTCATCGAGGAAGAGAAGAAGGAGTTCACCACCGACCCCATGACCACGACATACTACAACCACATCACCGCCCAAGGCGACTATGGCAAAGCTGGAGTGCTCAACTACTGGTTTACCGAGGAGGTCTTCACAGGCGGAGCCCATCCGTCAACCACCACCACGGTTCTTCGCTTCGACGCTGAGACAGGCAACTTCATCCCCTATGACCATGTGTTCCCCCTGTCAAGCAACAATCGTCTTAAAGAAACTCTCTTGGAAAAGCTCATGCAGCAAAACAACGTCAGCAGCCTTGAAGAGCTCAACAAGCTTGGCTTTCTGGAGATGATGGACATGTTTGTCACAAAAAACATCTCGCTCGAAGCAGACAGCGTCATATTCTACTACAATGAATACGACATAGCTCCCTATGCCTTCGGCCCATGCAGGCTCGCTCTCTCATACGATGAGCTTCAGGATGTCATCAACCCCACATTCATAGAATAAAAGTAGCCCTCATTTATCATTGGAGGCAGCGGAGAAAAGTCCGCAAGCCCAACACCCTTCGGGAGCAGGCTCCCAAGGGGCTGTGAGCAGGCTCCCGAGGGGTTGTGGGCAAGCTCCCGAAGGGTTGTGAGCAAGCCCACAGAGAGAGTTGGGTAAGCGCACGGAATGTGTCGGGCCGGGCAGGCTTTGATGGACTACAAAAAGAAACAAAGGAATGGGTGTTCCGAACGGTAGCTCTAAGCTACTTCTTTTCGGAACACCCATTTCTCTTTCTTGTGCCTTGCCGCCCCCAAAGAAACGACATGGCTGCTGCTCGACCTGTGGCGGCGGCAATCCAGCAGCCTGTCACTATCTGATGAACAACAATTCGCGATACTTGGGCAGAGGCCAGAGTTCATCGTCAACAATGGCCTCGAGCTTGTCCACACGATAGCGTATAGCCTCCATAAGAGGTGCCACTATGTCATGGTAAGCGATGGCCTTCTCCCTCTCTGACTCTATGCGGTTGGCCACTTTGCGAGCCTCAATCATCTTTTCAACGTTCTCGATGATGAATGACTCGTGGTCAGACATCTTCTCTATGATGATAAGATTCTCCCGCGCTATCTTACGAGCCTTCTCCCCTTCAAAGATGCCCTGCACCTTATGCACATTGTCGATGAGCGTTGACTGATACTTTGTCACTACAGGTATGATGTGGTTGAGACAAAGATCGCCAAAGATGCGCGACTCTATCTGTATCTTCTTTGTATATGTCTCCCACTTTATCTCATTGCGGGCTTCAAGCTCAAGGCGTGTCATCACGTTTGTGCGGGCAAACATGCGGACAGAGTCTTCCTTCAGATAGTTGTCGAAGACTATCGGAGCCGACTCCTCACAGTCGAGTCCTCTGCGGGCAGCCTCCTCTTTCCACTCGTCGCTGTAGCCGTTGCCGTTGAAGATGATAGGCTTGACATACTTGATATCTTCTCTCACCACCTTCATTACCGCCGCTTCTGTGCTCTCTCCCTCACCGATGAGCTTATCCACTCTCTCCCTGAAATCCATCAGGGCTTCAGCCACAGCAGCGTTGAGGGTGAGCATGGCCGAAGCGCAGTTGGCCTCGCTGCCCACGGCACGGAACTCAAAGCGGTTGCCTGTGAAGGCGAAAGGCGAGGTGCGGTTGCGGTCTGTATTGTCAATGAGCAGTTCTGGGAGTGACGGGAGGTCGAGTTTGAATGCTTTCTTGCCTTCCACGGAGAGGGCATCATCATCAGCCTTCTCCACGTGGAGCAGGAGGTCTGACACAGTCTTGCCAAGAAATGACGAGATGATGGCAGGTGGAGCCTCGTTGGCTCCAAGGCGATGAGCGTTGGTGGCACTCATGATGGAGGCCTTAATCAGACCATTGTGGTCATAGACAGCCTTGAGCGTCTCAACGATGAAAGTGGTGAAGCGCAGATTGTCCATAGGTGTCTTGCCTGGAGCATGAAGCAGAATGCCCGTGTCGGTGGCCAGCGACCAGTTCTCGTGTTTGCCCGAACCGTTCACTCCCTTGAAGGGTTTCTCGTGGAGCAAGCAGCGGAAACCGTGCTTACGAGCCACACTCTTCATG
>JAXJBE010000245.1:0-24152 GCA_036303125.1 Bacteroidaceae bacterium | reverse complement strand
GGGGTTATCGATGTAAAGTTCTTCTTATTCAGACTCTCAAAGATATTTGGCTAAACACAGGTTTTTGCAGGTGCGCCCAGAAAGATGCACAAAAGAGAATGGAGATATTAGAAAAACACCTGCTATGTAAATATAAGATAATTTTGAATGCCTACTTATCTTCGGACTATCTCCTTGATGAAGCTCATGAAGAGGGCATGCGGTTTGAGCACGGTGCTCGAATATTCGGGATGGTACTGCACGCCGACATACCAGTCGTTGGCAGGCACCTCTACAGCCTCGACGAGTCCGTTCTGAGGATTGAAGCCTACGCAGCGCATGCCTGTGGCCTCGAAGTCGTGGCGGAAGTCATTGTTGAACTCATAGCGATGGCGATGGCGTTCGACAATCTTGTCTGTGCCATACGCCTCTCTCACCTTGCTGCCACTGACGAGCAGGCATTCATATCCTCCAAGTCGCATAGTGCCGCCCATGTTGGTGATGTGCTTCTGTTCTTCCATGATGTCAATGACATTATTGGGTGTGTTCTCATCCATCTCACGGCTGTTGGCATCAGAGAGGTGGAGCACGTTGCGGGCATACTCTATGACCATAATCTGCATGCCGAGGCAGATGCCGAGTGTGGGGACATTGTGTTCGCGACAATACTGGGCTGCAAGGATTTTGCCTTCTATGCCTCTGTTGCCAAAGCCTGGGCAGATGATGATGCCATCGCACTGCGAGATTTGCTGACCTACATTCTTAGCCGTAAGGTGCTCGCTATTGATAAAGGTGAAGGCTGCGCGGCAATCCTGGTAGGCGGCAGCATGGGAGAGCGCTTCATGGATGGATATGTATGCGTCCTGTAGATCATATTTGCCCACGAGGCCTATATGGAGAGTCCGCCCGGCATTCTTGCGCTTGTCAAGGAAGGTGAGCCAAGGGCCAAGGTCTGCGTGAGTGTCATTAGGGTTGATACCAAACTTGCGCAAGACTGCTGTGTCGAGCCCTTGCTGCAGCATCTTGACGGGAACTTCGTAGATGCTGGGAAGGTCGGGGCTCTGAACCACACAGTCTTTGGCCACATTGCAGAAGGATGATACCTTGTCCATAAGAGGTCGCGGCAATTCGTGTTCGGCGCGCAGGACGAGGATGTCTGGCTGTATGCCAAGTGACTGGAGGTTATTGACAGAGTGTTGCGTAGGCTTGGTCTTCAGTTCGCCAGCGGCAGCGATAAAGGGGACATAGGTGAGGTGGATGCAGACTGCATTCTGCTGCAGTTCCCATCGGAGCTGGCGTATGGCTTCAAGGAATGGCAGGCTCTCTATGTCGCCGATGGTGCCACCAATTTCAGTGATGATGAAGTCATACTTGCCCGTGTCGCCCAATGCCCTCATGTTGCGTTTGATTTCGTCGGTGATATGCGGGATGACCTGGATGGTGCGGCCGAGGTATCCGCCACGGCGTTCACGCTCCATGACGTTCTGGTAGATGCGGCCAGTGGTGACGTTGTTGGCGCGTGTGGTCTGGATGCCAGTGAATCGTTCGTAGTGTCCGAGGTCAAGGTCAGTCTCCTGTCCGTCTATGGTGACATAGCACTCACCATGCTCATAAGGATTGAGTGTGCCGGGGTCGATGTTGATATATGGGTCATACTTCTGGATGGTGATGCGGTAGCCGCGTGACTGAAGGAGTTTGCCCAAGGAAGCGGAGATGATGCCTTTGCCTAATGAGCTGACGACTCCGCCTGTGACGAATATGTATTTTGTTTCCATATATTATATAATGTGTGTGTTTGTGTTTATTTGCGTGTTGCTGTGAAACGGGCTGCTGGCAGTGCCTCAAAAAAGATTCCTCACCCCCTTCGGCAAAGAGGGTGAGGAAAGCTGTGGGAGTCACCGGGGCTACTCCCACTCGATGGTTGCTGGTGGCTTGGAAGATATATCATAGGTGACGCGGTTGACACCTTTGACATGGCTGATGATTTCGTTGCTGACCTTGGCCAGGAACTCGTAGGGGAGATGAGCCCAGTCGGCACTCATGGCGTCGGTGCTGGTGACGGCTCGCAGGGCTACCGCCTTCTCGTATGTGCGTTCATCGCCCATGACTCCTACGCTCTGCACGGGGAGGAGGATGACACCTGCCTGCCACACCTTGTCGTAGAGGCTGACACCGTCTGGGTCTATCCACTCGCGCAGGCCGCGGATGAAGATGTCGTCGGCCTCTTGCAGCACTCTCACCTTCTCAGGGGTGATGTCGCCAAGGATGCGGACGGCAAGTCCCGGACCGGGGAACGGGTGGCGGTTGATAAGGTGGTCTGGCATGCCCATCTGCCGGCCGACCCTTCTGACCTCATCTTTGAAGAGCCACTTGAGAGGCTCGCAGAGACGGAGGTTCATCTTTTCAGGCAGTCCACCTACATTGTGGTGGCTCTTGATGACCTTGCCTGTTATGTTGAGACTTTCTATGCGGTCAGGATAGATGGTGCCCTGGGCCAGCCAGCGGGCATCGGTTATCTTCTGTGCCTCGGCATCGAAGACATCGATGAATCCCTTGCCTATAATCTTGCGTTTCTTCTCTGGCTCAGACACGCCTGCCAGTTCGCTGAAGAACTTCTCACGGGCGTTGACTCCAATGACATTGAGACCAAGGCATTCGTAGTCCTTCATGACATTCTCAAACTCATCCTTGCGGAGAAGGCCGTGGTCAACAAAGATGCAGGTGAGGTTGTGGCCGATGGCCTTATTGAGGAGGACGGCCGCAACGGATGAGTCGACACCGCCTGACAGGCCGAGTATGACACGGTCGTTGCCCAGTTCATCCTTCAGCTGAGCCACTGCAGACTCAACGAAGGAGGCTGCGCTCCAGTCTTGCTTGCCTCCGCAGATGTCTACGGCAAAGTTTTTGAGGAGTTGTGTGCCTTGTACAGAGTGGAAAGCTTCTGGATGGAACTGCACGCCCCAGAGCTTTTCGCCTTCTGCCTGATAGGCCGCATACTGCACCTTGTCGGTAGATGCAATGCAGCGGAAGTTGTCGGGGAGAGCCACTATTGTGTCGCCATGGCTCATCCACACCTGTGAATTGTCGTCGAAGCCTTTGAAGAGAGGATTCTCCTTCTCAAACGACTGGAGGTTGGCGCGGCCGTACTCACGCGTGCCAGCAGGTGCGACTTTGCCGCCCATGGTGTGCGCCATGTACTGTGCTCCGTAGCAGATGCCAAGTATTGGATACTTGCCGCGGATGCCGCTAAGGTCCACCTTGAATGCTTCTGGGTCGTAGACGCTGAATGGCGAGCCTGAGAGGATGACACCAATGACATCTGGGTCATCGTATGGGAACTTGTTGTATGGCAAGATCTCACAGAAGGTGTCAAGGTCTCGCAGACGACGGCCAATGAGCTGGGTGGTCTGTGATCCGAAATCAAGAATGATAATCTTTTGTTGCATAATTGTAGTTAATATAGTGTGTATGGGTTGTTATTGATGGTGGTAATAGCTATCAAAGCTGGGATAGCAGAGATAGCCATGATAGCAACTTCGAGAGCATCAATGTTATTAAGGCTATTCTATCACTGGTACTCGCTCCACGACTTGATGGCCAGGTCATCGACCGTCATTGTGCAGAAGGCACTGATGAAGGCGCTGGCGAGACGAGCATTGGTGAGCAGTGGCACATTGAGGTCGATGGCAGCACGGCGTATCTTGTAGCCATTGGTGAGTTCGCCAGAGGTGAGGTTCTTAGGAATGTTGACCACCATGTCTATCTCCTTATTGTGGAGCATGTCGAGCGCCTGCGGGTAGCCTTGTTCACTTGGCCAATGGACGAGGGTGTTGTCCACGCCATTGTCGGTAAGGAAGCGTGATGTGCCTCCTGTAGCGTAGATATGGTATCCCTTGCTTCGCAGGAGACGGGCAGAGGCGAGCATGTCGACCTTTTGCTTGGCATCGCCCGTAGAGAGTAGTATGCCCTTGTCTGTTGACGGTATGCGATAGCCTACGCTGAGCATGGACTTGAGGATGGCGCACGAGGAGTCGTCGCCTATGCAGCCGACTTCTCCTGTTGACGCCATGTCGACGCCGAGGACAGGGTCTGCTTTCTGCAGACGGTTGAAAGAGAACTGGCTGGCCTTGATGCCGACATAGTCAAGGTCAAAGAGATTCTTGCCAGGTTTCTCTACGTCAAGCCCAAGCATGACGCGAGTGGCGAGTTCGATGAAGTTAATCTTGAGCACCTTGCTGACGAATGGGAACGAACGGGAGGCGCGGAGGTTGCACTCGATGACCTTGATGTCATTGTCGCGAGCGAGGAACTGTATGTTGAACGGACCAGAGATGTTGAGTTCCCTTGCTATCTGGCGGCTGATGCGCTTGATGCGTCGCATGGTCTCAACATAGAGTTTCTGCGGAGGGAACTGAATGGTGGCATCGCCAGAGTGCACACCAGCATACTCTATGTGTTCAGAGATGGCATAGACGATAATCTCTCCATTGCGAGCCACAGCATCCATCTCCACTTCCTTGGCATGCTCAATGAACTGGCTGACCACTACGGGATGCTTCTTGGACACGTTGGCAGCGAGAGTGAGGAAGCGTTCGAGTTCTTCCTGATTGCTGCAGACATTCATGGCGGCTCCAGAGAGCACGTAGGATGGGCGGACGAGCACAGGGAAGCCTACTTTGTCGATGAACTTGTTGATGTCTTCCATGGAGGTCAGCGCACTCCACTCAGGCTGGTCCACTCCGATGCGGTCAAGCATGGCTGAGAACTTGTCGCGGTCTTCGGCATTGTCTATGCTTGCTGCGCTGGTGCCAAGGATGTTGACCTTCTGTCCGTCAAGACGCAAGGCGAGATTGTTTGGTATCTGTCCTCCTGTTGACACGATGACACCATGAGGATTCTCAAGGTCTATGATGTCAAGCACACGCTCGAAGGTCAGTTCGTCAAAGTAGAGGCGGTCGCACATGTCATAGTCTGTGGAGACGGTCTCGGGATTGTAGTTAATCATCACGCTGCGGTAGCCCTGCTTGCGGATGGTCTGCAAGGCCTGCACGCCACACCAGTCAAACTCCACGCTGGAGCCAATGCGGTATGCTCCGCTGCCGAGCACGACGATAGAACGTCTATCACCTTTATAGTCGACATCGTTGGACTCACCGCTGTATGTGAGGTAGAGATAGTTGGTCTGGGCTGGATATTCTGCCGCAAGCGTGTCTATCTGCTTCACCACAGGCAGGATGCCTTTTTCCTTGCGCAGTTGTCTGACAGCCATCGCGCCGTCCTCACTGCCAAGTTTAGATTCGAGGCCGATGGCGCGTGCAATCTGGAAATCGGAGAAGCCTTGCACCTTGGCCTTGCGAAGCAGGTCTGCAGGGAGCGTATCGGGTGTATATAGCTTGAGTGTGTCGGAAGTAGTAACGATGCCTTGCAGTTTCTGCAAAAACCAGCGGTCAATCTTTGTCAGTTCATGTATGTGGTCGACGGTATATCCCGCTGCAAGAGCCTTGGCAATGACAAAGATGCGCTTGTCAGTAGGCTCACGCAAGGCTTTGTCCACATCGTCAATGACGAGTTCCTTATTGTCGACAAAGCCGTGCATGCCCTGCCCTATCATGCGCAAGCCCTTCTGTATGGCCTCTTCGAAGGTACGTCCGATGGACATAACTTCTCCTACAGACTTCATAGAACTGCCCAGCTCGCGGTCAACACCATGGAACTTGCCAAGATCCCAGCGTGGTATCTTGCACACGACATAGTCAAGGGCTGGTTCGAAGAAGGCGCAGGTGGTCTTAGTGACAGAGTTCTTCAGGTCGAAGAGTCCGTAGCCAAGGCCGAGCTTGGCTGCGACAAAAGCGAGCGGATAGCCTGTGGCCTTGGACGCAAGGGCAGAGGAGCGGCTGAGACGAGCATTGACCTCGATGACTCGATAGTCCTCACTCTCTGGGTCGTAGGCATACTGAACGTTGCACTCGCCGACGATGCCTACATGGCGCACAATGCGGATGGCGAGTTCGCGGAGCTTGTGGTAATCGCTATTGGAGAGTGTCTGTGAAGGAGCAATGACTATGCTCTCTCCCGTATGAATGCCAAGTGGGTCAAAGTTCTCCATGTTGCAGACGGTGATGCAATTGTCAAAGCGGTCGCGCACCACCTCATACTCTACTTCTTTCCATCCTCTAAGGCTCTTCTCCACGAGCACTTGAGGGGAGAACGAGAAAGCTTTCTCGGCCAGCACATTGAGTTCTGCCTCATTGTCACAGAATCCGCTGCCGAGACCTCCAAGAGCGTAGGCAGCGCGTATGATGACAGGATAACCAAGTTCGCGGGCAGCCCGGCGAGCATCTTCTATGTTCTCCACAGCCTCGCTCTTGATGGTCTTGACCTCTATCTCGTTGAGGCGCTCAACAAAGAGTTCGCGGTCTTCCGTGTCCATGATGGCTTGCACAGGAGTGCCGAGCACCTGCACGCCATACTTCTCAAAGATGCCATCACGATAGAGCGCCACTCCGCAGTTAAGAGCTGTCTGCCCACCGAAGGAAAGGAGCACACCGTCGGGACGCTCCTTCTCGATGACACGTTCCACAAAGTATGGAGTGACAGGAAGGAAATATATCTGGTCAGCCACACCTTCGGATGTCTGGACTGTGGCGATGTTGGGGTTGATGAGCACGGTCTGGATGCCTTCTTCCTTTAGGGCCTTCAGAGCCTGTGAGCCAGAGTAGTCAAACTCGCCCGCTTCACCTATCTTGAGCGCTCCAGATCCGAGGAGCAGCACTTTACTTATCTTATTATATTCCATAATGCTTATACTTCATCCTTTGATTTCTACAACAGTTTGACAAAATCATCAAAGAGAAACTCTGTATCAGTAGGGCCGCTGGCTGCCTCCGGATGGAACTGGACGGAGAACCAGGGCTTGCTCTTGTGGCGTATGCCCTCGTTGGAACCATCGTTCATGTTGGAGAAGAGCGGCTGCCAGTCATCGCCAAGAGTAGTGTCGTCGACAGCGAAACCGTGGTTTTGGCTGGTGATGAAACAGCGGTTGGTGCCTACCATGCGCACAGGCTGATTGTGGCTGCGGTGGCCATACTTGAGCTTGTATGTCTGCGCACCGCCTGCCTTGGCAAGAAGTTGATTGCCCATGCAGATACCAAATATGGGCTTATCACTAAGGCTCATGGCACGCTTCAAGTTGTCAACGGCTGGACCACACTGGTCGGGGTCGCCTGGGCCGTTGCTGATGAAGATGCCATCGTAGTCGAGAGCGGTGAAATCATAGTCCCAAGGCACTCGGACAATCTCTACTCCACGACGAATAAGACAGCGGAGGATGTTGCTTTTCACACCACAGTCTACAAGTATGATGGTCTTCTCAGCTCCTGTGTTGTAACGAATGATTTCCTTACAAGAGACTTTGTCTACATAGTTGACTGAAGAATATGGAATGGAGGCAATGCCTGACTCAAGGCCATCCATGACGATGTGTCCCATCATGACTCCATGTTCACGCAGCACCTTGGTGAGCCGGCGGGTGTCGATGCCTGTGATGCCTGGCACATGCTCGCGCTTGAGCCATGAGGAGAGGCTCTCACAGGCATTCCAGTGGCTGTAGTGCTCGCTGTAATCACTAACAATGAGAGCCTCAGCATGTATGCGTTCGCTCTCCATGAAGTCGGGGATGCCATCAGCAGCAATGGTGAAGGGAGGCACGCCGTAGTTGCCCACCAATGGATATGTCAGCGTCATGAGCTGACCTGCGTATGAGGGATCCGTCAAGCTCTCAGGATAGCCCGTCATGGCAGTGTTGAACACGACCTCGCCTGCTACAGGCTTTTCGTAGCCAAAGGATTCACCTTCGAACCGAGTGCCGTCATCCAGAATCAGGGTTGCTTTTCTCATTTGTATTTATTCCTTTTATCTGTATTGTTTGTTTCTGTTGTGTGTGTGCGCTGTGGACCGTAGATAGAGGAAGAAGGAGCAAGTTACATTTCCATCTTGCTCTCCACATAGTCGACGAAGGCCTTGCTGACCAGCTTGACTCCACCGGGGGTGGGATAGTCACCACTGAAATACCAGTCGCCGCTATGATTAGGACAAGCCTCATGGAGTCCGTCGAGGGTCTGATAAACTATCTCTACTTCGGCATTTACGCTGTCTGGCTTGAGCAGTTCGACCATCTTGGCCGATACCTCTTCATCGGTGAAGGGGGCATAAATCTCCTTGACATAGTTAACCATCTCTTCTTTAGGCAGGCTTAGCTGCGCCTTACATTTGCTATAGACATTAGCGATGACTGCCTGCATGCCTCTCTCCTTGAGGAGGGCTATGGCAGCCTTGAAAGCAACGAACTGATCCATGCTGGCCATATCGATACCGTAGTAGTCAGGATAGCGCACCTGAGGAGAAGAAGAGACGATGACAATCTTCTTGGGGCGCAGGCGGTCAAGGATGCTTATTATGCTCTGCTTGAGCGTGGTGCCCCGGACTATGCTGTCATCAATGATTACGAGGTTGTCCACATCTGGCTGAAGACTGCCGTATGTAATATCGTAAACATGGGCTGCAAGATCGTTGCGGCTATTTCCTTCGGCTATGAATGTGCGAAGCTTGATGTCTTTTATAGCCACTTTCTCGCTGCGTATGCGTTTGGAAAGAATCTTAGATATCTCAGCGTGCCCAGCTCCGTCTCGGACTGCTGACTCAATCTGTTGTACCTTGAGCAGATTGAGGTGATTATCGAGGCCTTCGAGCATGCCGTAGAAGGCTACCTCTGCCGTATTTGGGATAAAAGAAAAGACGGTATGCTCCACATCGTAGTTGACAGCCTTGAGAATGGACGGGATGAGAAGCTGTCCCATCTTCTTGCGCTCACGATAGATGTCCATGTCGCTACCTCGGCTGAAATAGATGCGCTCGAAGGAACATGCACGCATAGGCTGTGGAGCGTTAATCTGAGTGAGTCGCATGTGACCCGACCGGCTGACGAGTATGGCCTGCCCTGGCTGGAGTTCTGTCACTTGGTCTGCAGCGACGTTGAGGACAGTCTGTATGACTGGGCGTTCGGACGCAAGAACAATTATTTCATCGTCCATATACCAGAAGGCGGAACGTATGCCCCAAGGGTCGCGCACGGCGAAGCTTTCTCCACTACCTGTGATGCCGCACATGACATAGCCTCCGTCCCAGTCTTTGCTGGCCTGTTGGAGCACATGGCTCATGTCCACATTATCCTCTATGGCATGGGTTATATCAAGACCTCGTTTGCCTTCATTGGTGAAACGCTCGTAGAGGTGTTCCACTTCGCGGTCAAGTCGATGTCCGAGTTGCTCTAATATAATATATGTGTCTGCATAGCGTCGTGGATGCTGGCCTTCATCTGTTATCTTTGCGAAAACCTCATCCACGTTGGTGAGATTGAAATTGCCGCAGACGGCAAGGTTGCGCGCTCTCCAATTGTTGCGGCGCAAGAATGGGTGGACATACGCAAGGCCGCTTTTGCCTGTCGTCGAATAGCGTAGGTGACCCATATAAAGGTCGCCTGCAAATGGCAAGCGTTTTTTTGCAAAGATGGCATCGTTAAGTTCCTCAGGGGAGAGGTCGCCAAACTGGTTGTGGATTGTCTCGAAAATCTCAGTGATGGCTCCTGTACCGAGGGCGCGCTCGCGAAACATGTATTCTTCGCCTGAGGCCGCATCGAGTTTGACGCATGCTATTCCGGCTCCTTCCTGTCCGCGGTTGTGCTGTTTCTCCATCATGAGATACATCTTGTTCAACCCATACATCCACGTACCATACTTCTGCTGGTAATACTCTAACGGCTTGAGCAATCTTACCATTGCGACGCCGCATTCGTGCTTAATAACTTCCATTGTTCTTGTGCTGGGAAAGAAATTCGGTGCAAAGTTAGTAATTTTAAAAAACATAATGACAGAAAATCAAGTTTTTTTACAGCATAATGTTAGAAAAAATTAGATTTTAAACCAAAAAGAAATTTGAACGATATTTTTTAAATAAAAATGATATTCTTACATTTGATGTGCGATAGACGGCTTTTTGATTTCCATGTGAAAGCGTTCGGACTATTTTTCTTTCAGTTTGTAACTATTACAACCACCATAAAAAGATAAAAAATCATTTCACCCGAGTTTATGTATCATAATTCAATAAAAAGCGCTAATTTTGCACCAAATTTATCACAAATAAAAGGTTACTAATATCAAAATGATTATAAATATGAATGATTACAAACAAAATGGTATGTACGACAAGTCATACGAACATGATGCCTGCGGCGTTGGCATGGTAGTCAACATCCATGGAAACAAATCGCACGAGTTGGTAGATTCCGCACTAAAGGTATTGGAGAACATGCGCCACCGCGGAGCAGAGGGTGCTGACAACAAAACTGGTGACGGTGCTGGCATCATGCTTCAGATACCTCACGAATTCATTCTCCTGCAAGGCATCCCCGTCCCTGAGAAGGGAAAGTATGGCACAGGACTTATTTTCCTGCCACAAGAAGAGGTAAAGCAATCAAACATCCTCAGCATAATAATGGAAGAGGTGGAAAAAGAAGGACTCACCCTAATGCACCTGCGCAATGTGCCCACCAACCCATCATGCCTCGGCAAAGATGCCCTGTCGTGCGAACCCGACATCAAACAGATATTCATCACTGGCGCAAAAGAGACTGACACACTCGAGCGTACATTATATCTTATAAGAAAAAAAATCGAGAAGAGAATCAGCGACCCAGATTTCTACATCTGCTCGCTCTCAAGCAAGAGCATCGTTTATAAGGGCATGCTCTCCTCAATGCAAGTGAGGGAGTATTTCTGCGACCTCACCCATCCTTACTTCACCAGCGGCCTGGCTCTTGTCCACTCGCGCTTCAGCACCAATACCTTCCCATCATGGAAACTTGCGCAGCCATTCCGTCTTCTCGCCCACAACGGCGAAATTAACACCATCAGAGGTAACAGGGGATGGATGGAAGCAAGAGAAAGCGTGCTCTCATCTGACGCAATCCCAGACATCCGTTCCATTCGCCCCATCATGCAGCCAGGCATGAGCGACAGCGCTTCACTCGACAATGCCCTGGAGTTCTTCGTCATGTCCGGCCTCAGTCTGCCTCATGCCATGAGCATGCTCGTGCCTGAGTCATTCAATGACAAGAACCCCATCAGCGAAGACCTCAAAGCCTTCTACGAGTACCACTCCATCCTCATGGAACCATGGGACGGACCTGCTGCTCTCCTGTTCAGCGACGGGCGCTTCGCAGGAGGCATGCTCGACCGCAACGGCCTGCGCCCCGCACGCTATCTCATTACAAACAACGACATGATGGTAGTGGCCAGCGAAGTGGGAGTGATGAATTTCAACCCTGCAGACATCAAGGAGAAGGGACGTCTGCAGCCAGGCAAAATACTCATGATAGACACCGAACAAGGCAAGATATACTATGACGGAGAACTCAAGGAACAGCTTGCAGCCGCCAAGCCATACAGGCAATGGCTCTCAACCAACAGAATAGAACTGCACACCCTCAAGAGCGGACGCAAAGTCAGCAACGATGTGCCTGAATATGACCGCATGTTGAGAGCCTTCGGATTCACCCGTGAAGACATCGAGCGCACTCTCATGCCTATGGCCTCCAACGGCGTTGAACCCATCGCCTCCATGGGCAACGACACCCCTCTCGCTGTCTTGAGCGACAAGCCGCAGCTCCTCTTCAACTATTTTCGCCAGCAGTTTGCACAAGTGACAAATCCTGCTATCGACCCCATCCGCGAGGAACTCGTCATGTCCCTCACAGAGTACATCGGTGCCGTAGGCATGGACATCCTCTCTCCAAGCGAGAGCCATTGCAAGATGGTGCGCCTACCCCATCCTGTACTCAGCAACACACAGCTTGACGTGCTCTGCAATATCCGCTACAAGGGATTCAACACCATCAAGCTCCCTATAATCTTTGAAGCCAGCAAAGGCACAAGCGGCCTACAGCAAGCACTCACAGCCCTCTGCAAGAAGGCAGAGGAGTCTGTCGACGAGGGAGTTAACTACATCATACTCTCAGACCGAAACATTGACAGCACCCATGCCGCTATACCATCGCTCCTTGCCGTCAGCGCTGTGCACCACCACCTCATCTCAGTGCAGAAGCGCGTACAGACAGCACTCATCGTTGAGAGCGGCGAGATACGCGAGGTGATGCATGCAGCCCTTCTCCTCGGATACGGTGCCAGTGCAATTAACCCATACATGGTATTCGCCATCCTCGATGACCTCGTGAAGAAAGGCCGCCTCCAGCTCAACTACGAAACAGCGGAAAAGAATTATATAAAAGCGGTCTGCAAAGGTCTCTTCAAGATAATGAGTAAGATGGGCATATCAACTATCCGCTCTTACCGTGGAGCTAAGATATTTGAGGCCATCGGAGTGAGCGAAGACCTCCTGCGCAACTACTTCGGCACAGAGAGATCAACCATCGGAGGCATCCGCCTCGAAGAAATAGCAAAAGACGCCATGCGCATGCACGATGCAGGATACAAGCCAAAAAATGTCAGCGATATCCTCCCACATATCGGACAGTTCGCATTTCGCAAAGACGGAGAGAAGCACGCATGGAATCCAGAGACCATCTCTACGCTCCAGCTCGCCACACGTATGGGCAGCTACAAGAAATTCAAAGAGTTCACATCGCTCGTTGACTCAAAGCCAGCTCCTATCTTCATCCGTGACTTCTTCGACTTCAAGCGCAATCCAATAGACATAGACAAGGTGGAGCCTGTAGAAGACATTGTCAAGCATTTCGTCACAGGAGCCATGTCATTCGGCGCAATCAGCAAGGAGGCTCATGAAGCTCTTGCCCTTGCCATGAACAAACTCGGGGCTCGTTCCAACACAGGAGAGGGCGGAGAAGATTCTGTCCGCTTCACAGCGACCTACGAAGGAATATCGCTCAACAGCAAGACCAAACAGATAGCGTCAGGACGATTTGGTGTCACAGCCGAATATCTCGTCAATGCCGAGGAGATACAAATCAAAGTGGCACAGGGAGCTAAACCAGGCGAGGGTGGGCAGCTTCCTGGATATAAGGTAGACAACATCATCGCTCGCACACGCCACTCAATCCCGGGCATCTCCCTCATCTCTCCCCCACCTCATCATGACATCTATTCTATCGAGGACCTCGCCCAGCTCATCTTCGACCTGAAGAACATTAACCCCAAAGCAAAAATCAGCGTCAAACTCGTAGCAGAAAGTGGAGTGGGCACAATCGCTGCAGGTGTGGCAAAGGCCAAAGCTGACCTTATCGTCATCAGCGGCGCAGAAGGCGGCACAGGAGCTTCTCCAGCCAGCAGCATGCGCTATGCAGGCATCTCGCCCGAAATAGGCCTGAGCGAAACACAGCAGACACTTGTCCTCAACGGTCTCCGGGGCCAGGTTCGCCTCCAGACAGACGGCCAAATCAAGACAGGACGTGACATCATCAACATGGCTCTGCTCGGTGCAGACGAATTTGGTTTCGGCACAACTGTGCTCATAGTCCTCGGATGCGTCATGATGCGCAAATGCCATGCCAACACTTGCCCTGTCGGCGTTGCCACTCAAGACCCCACACTCCGCGAGAGGTTCAGAGGCCACTACGAATATGTGGTCAACTACTTCACCTTCCTTGCACAAGAAGTGCGTGAGTACCTTGCCGAGATGGGCTTCACTCGCCTTGAAGACATAGTCGGCCGCACCGACCTCATAGTGACCAAGAAGGTTGCCCCCGAGAGCAAGGGTTCACTGCTCGACTTCTCACGCTTGCTCCACAAGGTGGACAACGGAGCAGCTATCCATGCAATCAAAGGGCATGAGAACCCTGTCGAACCTGCCAAAGACGCGGTCATCATCGAAGCAGCAAAGGAGGCCATCGAGAACAAGAAGGACATCTCTCTCGAATACACAATATCCAACACTGACCGCTCAGTCGGCACAATGCTCGCTGGAACGCTGGCAAAAAAATATGGCGAAGCTGGACTTCCTGACGACACTATCAACGTGAAGTTCATCGGTTCGGCAGGACAGAGCTTCGGCGCTTTCCTCACAAAGGGTATAAGTTTCAAACTCGAAGGTGAAGCCAACGACTATCTTGGCAAGGGTCTCTCCGGAGGACGCATCAGTGTCATGCCTCCTATGCGTTCTAACTTCGCAGCAGAAAACAATATCATCGCTGGCAATACATTGCTCTACGGCGCAACATCGGGAGAAGTATACATCAACGGATGTGTCGGCGAACGCTTCGCTGTGCGCAACTCTGGTGCTACAGCCGTTGTTGAAGGAGCTGGCGACCACGCATGCGAATACATGACGGGAGGGCGCATAGTCGTCCTCGGCGAGACAGGACGCAACTTCGCTGCAGGCATGAGCGGAGGTGTGGCATACGTTTGGGACAAAAACCACAATTTCGACTACTTCTGCAACATGGAGATGGTGGAACTCTCGCTAATCGAGGACTCCAACAGCCGCAAGGAACTTCATGAGCTCATTCGCCAGCATTATCTCTATACTGGCTCAAAGCTTGCGCGTACCATGCTTGACGAATGGAACCACTATGTGGACGAATTCATACAGGTTGTCCCCATCGAATACAAGCGAGTGCTTCAGGAAGAGCAGATGCGCAAGCTCCAACAGAAAATAGCCGAGGTGCAGAGAGACTATTGATAGCACACATGCCGCTTATATAAAGGCTGTATCTTCTGACACTTAATGCAAAAGCAATGCAAATATACCAACTACAAACTGACAGATAAAAAACGACATATATGAAAGACCCCAAAGCGTTTTTGAAAATACCACGCCAGGAGGCGGGCTACAGACCTATCCATGACCGCATAGCCGATTACGGCGAGGTGGAACAGACACTTAACAGCCACGACCGCAAGCTTCAGGCTTCACGATGCATGGAATGCGGCGTGCCATTCTGCCACTGGGCTTGTCCCTTAGGCAACAAGCAGCCTGAGTTTCAGGAAGCTCTCGCTGAGGGCAGATGGGAAGAGGCTTACAAGATACTTATCCAAACCAACGATTTTCCCGAATTCACAGGACGTATCTGCCCTGCACTCTGCGAAAAGAGTTGCGTGCTCAAACTGAGTTGCGACGCCCCGACCACCATCCGTGAAAATGAAGCAGCCATAGCAGAGGCGGCTTTCAGAGAAGGATATGTCAAAGTGCGCCAGATTGAGCGCAACGGCAAAAAGGTGGCTGTCATAGGCGCTGGCCCTTCAGGCCTCGCCGCAGCCAACCAACTCAACGGCATGGGATTCGCCGTCACCGTCTTCGACAAAAATGAAGCTCCAGGCGGCCTGCTGCGCTACGGCATTCCCAACTTCAAACTCAACAAGGCTGTCATCGACCGCCGAATTGACGTGATGAAAGCAGAAGGAGTTGTTTTTAACATGAATGCCAACATCGACATAACAAATCTCCCTGAGGGATTCGACGCATACTGCATCTGCACTGGCACTCCTGTAGCCCGCGACCTTAAAGTGCCAGGACGCGAACTCAAAGGTATTCATCTCGCCCTCGACATTCTCTCTCAGCAAAACCGCATTCTCGCAGGCATGACGTTTGACAAAGAAGTGCTCGTCAACGCCAAGGGCAAGAAGGTGCTCGTCATAGGTGGCGGAGACACTGGCTCGGACTGCATCGGAACATGTAACCGCCAGGGAGCCACCAGCGTGACACAGATAGAAATCATGCCTCAACCGCCCGTGGGGCACAACCCCGCCACACCTTGGCCGCAATGGCCCATCGTCCTCAAGACCACATCGAGCCACGAGGAAGGATGCACACGCCGCTGGTGTCTCACTACCAATAAGTTTGTCGGCAAGAAAGGCTACGTCACAAGCGCTGAGATAGAAGAGGTAGAATGGTTGCCTAACCCAGAAGGAGGCCGTCCCATCATGAGACCCACAGGTAGGGTGGAAACCATAGAATGTGACCTCGTGCTCCTTGCCATGGGATTCCTCAAACCACAGCAACCCACCTTCGCTGAGAATGTATTCGTGGCAGGCGACGCCGCCTCAGGAGCATCGCTCGTGGTGCGCGCCATCGCCAGCGGACGCAAGGCCGCACAGGACATCTGGCATTACCTTATGGGAAAATAAGAACGCCACAACAACAAACACAACAAAACACCACATAAACATCAAGAAAACATCATCATGTGTGGAATAGTAGGAATATTTCAAATAAAGGAGCAAACTAAAGATCTTAGGAAAAAAGCTCTCAAGATGTCACAAAAGATAAGACATCGCGGACCAGACTGGAGCGGCATATATGTAGGTAAGACTGCTATCCTCGCCCACGAGCGTCTCTCCATCGTAGACCCACAAAGTGGGGGCCAGCCCCTCTACTCTCCTGACAAGAAGCAAGCCCTCGCTGTCAACGGAGAGATTTACAACCACCGCAACATCCGCGAGAAATATGCTGGCAAGTATGAGTTCCAGACGGGCAGCGACTGTGAGGTCATCCTCGCTCTCTACCGAGATAAGGGCATCAACTTCCTCGAAGACCTCAACGGCATCTTCGCCTTTGCCCTATATGACGAAGAGAAGGACGACTACCTCATCGCCCGAGACCCAATAGGCGTCATACCATTATATATAGGCCGCGACAAAGGAGGGTGCGTCTACGTGGCCAGCGAACTCAAAGCCCTCGAAGGTTTCTGTGACGAATACGAACCATTCCTTCCTGGTCATTACTACCAAGGCAAGGAAGGCAAGATGACCCGCTGGTACAAGCGCGACTGGATGGAATATGAGGCCGTCAAGGACAACAAGGCCTCTGTACAATCTGTGCATGACGCTCTCGAAGCCGCCGTGCAACGACAGCTCATGAGCGATGTACCCTACGGAGTGCTCCTCAGCGGCGGACTTGACTCCTCTGTCATCTCCGCCATCGCAAAGAAGCATTCTGCCCTTCGAGTGGAAACAAACAATACAGCAGCTGCATGGTGGCCACAGCTCCACAGCTTCGCCGTAGGTCTCAAAGGAGCTCCCGACCTGGCCAAAGCAAAGGAAGTGGCTGACCATATAGGCACCATTCACCACGAAATAAACTATACAGTACAAGAGGGACTCGATGCCATCCGCGACGTCATCTACTACATAGAGACATACGATGTCACTACCGTGAGAGCCTCCACTCCAATGTATCTCCTCGCACGAGTCATAAAATCCATGGGCATCAAGATGGTGCTCAGCGGAGAAGGAGCTGACGAAGTGTTCGGAGGATACCTATACTTCCACAAGGCACCGACTCCTCAAGACTTCCACGAGGAGACTGTACGCAAGCTCAGCAAACTCCATCTCTACGACTGCCTGCGAGCCAACAAGTCTCTATCCGCCTGGGGGGTAGAAGGCCGAGTGCCATTCCTCGACAAGGAGTTTCTCGATGTGGCCATGAGGCTAAATCCCGCAGCCAAGATGTGCCCAGGGTCGACCATAGAGAAAAAGATTGTGCGTGAAGCCTTTGCCAGCATGCTCCCAGAGAGTGTGGCCTGGAGACAAAAGGAACAGTTCAGCGACGGTGTTGGCTACAGCTGGATTGACAGTCTCAAGGAGATGACATCTCTGGCTGTCACAGACGAGCAGATGGCCCACGCCGCCGAACGCTTCCCCATCAATCCTCCAATGAACAAGGAAGAATACTTCTACCGCTCCATCTTTGAAGAACACTTTCCCAGCCGCAGCGCAGCACTCAGCGTACCAAGCATACCAAGTGTCGCCTGCTCCACAGCAGAGGCTCTGGCATGGGACGCCTCCTTTCAAAACCAGAACGACCCAAGCGGAAGAGCCGTAAAAGGGGTACATGAAAACGCATACTGAAAAACTTACGGATTGAAACTATACACACTGTATTAGTTTTAATCCGTAAGTTTTTATTAGGAATAAATACAATTTGGTAACTATAACATAAAAACCGCCACTTTTACACACAATAATTTGCCTACCTTGGCAAAATGTTATAACTTTGCATCGAATTTAAAACAAAATGATAGCTAAAATCAACAAACAGTATTCAATATGTCAACATTGATTAAGTTTACAAAGATGCATGGCCTTGGCAATGACTATATATATGTCAACACTATGGACTATCCCATAAAAGACCCTTCAGCCCTCTCCATCCAGTGGAGCAAGCGTCACACAGGCATAGGTTCTGACGGGCTGGTTCTTATAGGTCGCAGCGAAATAGCAGACTTCTCAATGCGCATATTCAACGCAGACGGATCAGAAGCAATGATGTGTGGCAATGCCAGCAGATGTATAGGCAAGTATGTCTACGACAATCGCCTCACCACAAAGAAGGCCATCACCCTCGACACACTCTCGGGCATTAAGACTATCATGGTACAGACTTCACATCATAACCTCGTGGCAAGCGCCACTGTAGACATGGGCGAACCAAGACTATCCAACACAGACCAAGTGGCCACAGCCTCTGGCGACCTCAGCTCATCAACCATCAAGACAGACTGCGGCGACTACAAAGCCACCTTTGTCTGCATGGGCAATCCGCATGCCGTCATCTTCACAGATGACATCAATTCCATACCACTCAGCCACATAGGGCCTCAGCTCGAATGCAATCCTCTCTTCCCCCAGAAATCCAACATCGAGTTTGCCCAGATTCTCGCCAATGGAGACGTGCGCATGAGAGTGTGGGAAAGAGGCTCTGGCATCACACAAGCATGTGGCACAGGAGCATGCGCCACAGCTGTAGCAGCCATACTCAAGAGAGAAGCCAAACAAGCAACAGCATCTCGCGATGTTAACATACACATGGACGGAGGTTCGCTCCATATAGAATGGCGCACCACAGACAACCACGTTCTCATGACAGGCCCAGCCGTCAAGGTCTTCGACGGAGAGGCACTCATCGACTGACGGCATGCGCCTGCCACAAACACGGAACAGGCTCCCCACCACAAACAAGCGACACACACAACCCTCACACACAAATAACAGACACACACTATGGCATTAGTAAATGAACATTTCCTTAAGCTCCCCAATAACTACCTCTTTTCTGACATAGCCAAGAAGGTCAACTCATTTAAGGTAGTCCACCCTCATGTAAGCATCATCAGCCTCGGCATAGGCGATGTGACGCAACCCCTGCCACAGGCATCCATCGAGGCCATGCACAAGGCTGTAGACGAACTCGCTGATGCAAGCACATTCAAAGGCTACGGACCAGAACATGGATACGACTTTCTCATAGATGCCATCATCAAAAACGACTACCAGCCTCGCGGCGTGCAGCTCACACCCTCCGAAGTCTTCATAAGCGATGGAGCAAAGAGCGATTGCGGCAACATAGGCGACATACTCCGCCATGACAACAGCATCGGAGTGACCGACCCCATCTATCCTGTCTACATCGACAGCAATGTCATGTGCGGCAGAGCAGGCGAGCTCGTCGACGGCAAATGGAACAACGTCACATACATTCCCTGCCTGCGCGAGAACAACTTCATCCCGCAGATACCAGACCGCCGCATCGACATCATGTATCTCTGCTACCCCAATAACCCTACGGGACTGACACTCTCCAAGGCGGAACTGAAGAAGTGGGTCAACTATGCTCTCAAGAACGATACCCTCATCCTCTACGATGCAGCATACGAGGCCTACATACAAGACCCAGAGATACCACACTCCATATACGAAATCAAAGGTGCAAAGCGATGTGCCATCGAATTCCGAAGTTTTTCCAAGACAGCAGGATTCACGGGAGTCAGATGCGGATACACCATAGTGCCCAAAGAACTGACAGCAGGCACTCTCACAGGAGAACGCATATCTCTCAATGCCCTTTGGAACCGTCGCCAGTGCACCAAGTTCAACGGCACAAGCTACATCACACAGCGAGGAGCTGCGGCCATCTACACACCAGAAGGCAAGCAGCAAGTCAAGGACACCATCTGCTACTACATGACCAATGCCCGCCTGATGAAAGAAGGTTTCGAAAAGGTAGGCATCAGCGTTTACGGAGGAGACAACGCGCCATATCTCTGGCTCAAGACCCCCGACGGAATGACCTCATGGAAGTTCTTCGAGCAGATGCTATACGAAGCGCATGTAGTCGGCACACCAGGTGTCGGATTCGGTCCAAGCGGCGAAGGCTACATCCGTCTCACAGCCTTCGGCAACCGCGACAACTGCAAGGAAGCAATGCAACGCATCAGAGAGTGGATGATATAAAAAGAGGACACACCACAGCCACCCCACTTTAAAAAGTTCCATCCGATTGAAGCATAGCCACAACATCAAACACCGACGACCTTTTCTGTTCTCAATAACACACACAATATAACATCACACCAGATCGGAACCCGTCAAAGACACCTTCGAGATTCGTCCAAGATGCCTTCGTCACAACCACAGCACAAGATAACTCTGAAACACAAATAATCATTAAACTCAAAAGGTAAAAAAGATGAAAAAAAGAATCAAAACAACTGCCATCATCCTCTCAGCAGCAATGGCAAACACAGCCACTTGCATGGCACAAGAATCAGTAGAAGCCAGCGTAGGCGCAGACATAGTCAGCAGTTACGAATGGCGCGGACAAGACCTCGGAGGCTTTAGCATCCAACCATCACTCAGCGTAGCCTACAAAGGCTTCTCACTCGGAGCATGGGGGTCTGTAGGCCTTGACAAGGAAGACACCAAAGAGTTTGACCTCACTCTCGGCTATTCCACAGGAGGATTCAGCGTGTCTGTCACCGACTACTGGTTTGCCCCCTACGGTGAAAACAACAACTACTTCCACTACAAGGCACATGAAACAGCTCACGTCTTTGAGGTACAAGCCGGATACGACTTCGGCCCCGTAGCCCTCAACTGGTACACAAACTTCGCAGGAGACGACGGTTCCAACAAGGACGGCGACCGCGCCTACTCCTCTTATGTCAATCTCTCCGCTCCATTCAAACTCGGAGGCCTTGACTGGACAGCTGAGATAGGAGCCACTCCATGGGCCACCAGTTTCTATGCCGATGCCAACGGATTTGCAGTATGCAACATTGCCCTCTCTGCAACGAAAGAGATAAAGGTGACAGAGACATTCAGCATCCCAGCTTTCGCCAAGCTGACCTTCAACCCCGCCAGCGAGAGCACATACTTTGTCTTCGGCCTCAGTTTATAGCCGCATAACCAATACCTGCCACACAGGCTCACCATATCACAGCCACAACACAAACACACAAACAAACACACACAGACACAAACATGAAAAAGATTGAAGCAATTATTCGCAAGACGAAGTTTGAGGATGTGAAAGACGCATTGCTCGAAGCAGACATCGAGTGGTTTTCATACTACGATGTCAGAGGTGTTGGCAAAACCCGCCAAGCCCGCATCTACCGTGGCGTTATCTACGACACAAGTTCCATTGAGAGAATCCTCGTCTCCGTTGTTGTACGAGAGAAGAATGTGGAGAAAACCATCCAGGCCATCCAGCGAGCCGCATACACTGGCGAGGTAGGAGACGGACGAATATTCGTCATACCCATCCAAGATGCCATCCATATCCGCACAGGAGAGAGAGGCGACATCGCCCTCTACAATGCAGAGCAGGAGAAGTAAAAGAAAGCCCTCCCACCCTTTTGAGGCCTCACCCATCAGGATTTCTCATATCAGAATCTCACCCATTGAGAGCCTACTCCTCGAGGGATTACTCTTCAAAGTCTTGCCAGTTGAGGTATCACCTCAACTCTCCCCATACCCCATTCTTCATTAACACACAAACACACGCACATCTTATGACAACAACAATAAAAGGCATGCCATCATCATGCCTAAAGGGCGCATTATCCCTTCTCGCCCTGCTCCCCGCCACCCTATTGGCTCAAGATGCGACAGCATCAGCCCCTGCATCAACAGCGACACAGTCAGCAGAACTCGCCACAGGCATCAACACCGTATGGATGCTACTCGCCGCCATGCTCGTCTTCTTCATGCAACCAGGCTTCGCTCTGGTAGAGGCAGGATTCACGCGCGCCAAGAACACAGCCAACATCCTAATGAAAAACTTCATTGACTTCATCTTCGGCTCACTCCTCTTCTGGTTCATCGGATTCGGCTTGATGTTTGGCACTGGAGCATTCGTGGGAGCGCCACACTTCATCGACCTCGACATCATGGCAGAAATCATCGGCGGCGACCTGCCGATTGAAGGATTCCTCGTCTTCCAGACTGTCTTCTGCGCCACAGCAGCCACCATCGTATCAGGAGCCATGGCCGAGCGCACCAAGTTCTCCATGTATATCGTCTACACTCTCTTTATAAGCATTCTCATCTACCCCGTCTCAGGCCATTGGACATGGGGCGGTGGATGGTTGATGAACGGCGAAGAAGGTTCATTCATGACAAGCACCTTCGGCACCACCTTCCATGACTTCGCTGGCTCTACCATCGTACACTCTGTCGGTGGCTGGATAGCACTCGTCGGAGCAGCCATCCTCGGTCCACGCATCGGCAAGTATAGCAAGGACGGCAGATCAAAGGCCATCCCTGGCCACAACCTGACCATAGCAGCTCTTGGAGTCTTCATCCTCTGGTTCGGATGGTTCGGATTCAACCCAGGCTCACAGCTTGCAGCCGCCACGGCAGACGATCAGACCGCCATCTCACACGTCTTCCTCACCACCAACCTCGCAGCCTGCGCAGGAGGATTCTGCTCACTCGTCACAAGCTGGATCAAGTATGGCAAACCATCACTCTCACTCACCCTCAACGGCATCCTTGCCGGCCTCGTCGGCATCACAGCAGGATGCGACCTCGTCTCTCCTCTTGGCTCAGTCATCATTGGCTCCATCTGCGGTGTAGTAATGATATTTGCCGTAGACTTCATCGACCATGTCCTCAAGATTGACGACCCCGTAGGCGCATCATCAGTACACGGTGTCTGCGGATTCCTCGGAACAATCCTCACAGGCCTCTTCGCTACAGAAGAAGGCTGGTTCTATAGCGGCAGCGCAAACTTCTTCCTCGCCCAGCTCTTCGGCGCAGCTGTCATCGGCGCATGGGCAGCAAGCATGGGTTTCATCGTGTTCAAAGTCCTCGACAAGATTCACGGCCTCCGCGTGCCACGCCGCATTGAGGAAGAAGGCCTCGACATCTACGAGCACGGAGAAACCGTATACAACTAATAAAAAACAACACTAATAATAAACAACACAACACTATGTCAACACTTAGATTCAGAGTGGTTGAAACCGCTTTCAAGAAAAAAGCGATGCCAGTGAGCATCCCAGAAGAAAGACCAAGCAAGTACTACGGCAAATATGTCTTCAACAGAGAGAAGATGTTCAAGTATCTCCCCACAGATGTCTATGCCAAACTCGTCGACGTGATGGACAACGGAGCCTCACTCGACCGCAGCATGGCCGACCAAGTGGCAGCAGGCATGAAGAAATGGGCCATTGAACTCGGTGTGACACACTACACCCACTGGTTTCAGCCACTCACAGAAGGCACGGCCGAAAAGCACGACGCCTTTGTAGAGCATGACGGCAAGGGAGGCATGATGGAAGAGTTCTCAGGCAAACTCCTCGTGCAGCAGGAGCCAGACGCATCCAGCTTTCCCAACGGCGGCATACGCAACACATTCGAAGCGCGCGGCTACAGCGCCTGGGACCCATCATCACCAGTATTCGTCGTAGATGACACGCTCTGCATCCCCACAGTCTTCATCGCCTACACAGGAGAGTCTCTCGACTACAAGGCACCCCTCCTCAAAGCCCTCAGCGCCGTGAACAAGGCCGCAGTAGACGTATGCCACTACTTCAACCCCGACGTGAACAAGGTCATGGCATACCTCGGATGGGAACAGGAGTACTTCCTCATCGATGAAGGCCTCTACGCAGCCCGTCCAGACCTTCTCCTCACAGGCCGCACGCTCATGGGCCACGAGGCCAGCAAGAACCAGCAGCTCGAAGACCACTACTTCGCCCACATCCCTTCACGCGTGGCAGCCTTCATGAAAGACCTTGAGATACAGTCTCTCGAACTTGGCATACCTGTCAAGACACGCCACAACGAAGTTGCGCCCAACCAATTTGAGCTCGCCCCAATCTTTGAAGAGTGCAACCTCGCCGTAGACCACAACATGCT
>JAXJBE010000244.1:0-3013 GCA_036303125.1 Bacteroidaceae bacterium | reverse complement strand
GCCTTACACGCTCTCTCATACCGTCATACATCACCCCCAACACCCTCGTGGTGAACAACACGGCGCGGAGGATGGCCCAGTTCCTCGCCAAGGGAGACATAGACGGGGCGCTTGCTCTCTTGCAGCAGTTCCTGCTCACCGTCCCGTACTGCAATGACGCCAACACTGAGGGCCACTACCAGCAGGTGCTATACATCATCTTCAACCTCGTCACAGGATACTTCACCGACGTGGAAGTCCGCACTGCCACGTGGCGTGTGGACATGGTCATGCGCACTGGCAAGTCCCTTTACCTCTTCGAGCTGAAGCTCAACAAGTCGGCAGAGGCAGCCATGCGGCAGATAGACCTCAACAACTATGCTTCCAAGTTCACCCTCAGCGGCCTGCCCGTCATCAAGGTAGGCATCAGCTTTGATGCAGAGAGGCGCACGATAGGGGACTGGAAGATTGAGAAGTGAGGGGAAAGTACCCAAATCCAACTAAGATACCAAGGAGATATAGTCTCAATACCTGCTTGGCTGCATATGCCGCGACTGTGGAGATGCGCCAGAGTCATTAGGGCATTTAAACGACAACGGCCGCTTCACCAAGAACTACGACAATCTTTTTTATATCTTTTAAAAAAAGATGAAAAAAATAGTATGTTTCACAGATTTTCTTTACCTTTGTGAGCTAAAAGCGAAAAATGAATAACAGATGCAAACAGATAAGATATTCGCAGCCGTGGTGATTGGAGCCGTTCTCGTATGGCTCTTTGTGGGCAATCCAGAAACCCCGTCGGAGGGATTTCTGAAATGTCCGCTATATACAATCACAAATTTACAATGTCCGTTATGCGGAGCACAAAGGGCTGTGCACCATCTGCTGCACCTACGTTTTGGGCGAGCTTTTGCTTGCAACCCTTGGCTTGTGGCGATAGGCATCTATGCCGTGGTGTATGCCACGGGACGATGGCGTTCAAGGCGCGCGGTGCTCACGATGCTGGCGCTTACAATGGCGTGGGGAGTCGTAAGAAACTTATTTTAATAATTTAAATTATAAACTTATGAACAAAATTTCTATCAACCAATGCGTCAGTGGCGCATGGAGTCTCACAACAAAAAACATGGTCATGTGTCTTATAATGCTTGTTGCATTCTGTGTTGTGTCAGCTTTCGGTAGCCTAACTCCTCAAACGACAGTTTACAACACTGACAACATGACGCCAGAGGAATCTCTGCGCATTCTGATGGATGCTTTTTCCAACAGTTTCGGAGTGTTCACCTTCATTGGCTACATAGTGCAATATGCCATTTACGCAGGGCTTTACAAGATGGCACTCAACGGCTACAATGGCCTGAAGGTTGATACTACAGCCTATAAGATGCCGATTGCAACATACTTGAAGTACATTGCCGTATATATCGTTTACGAAATACTGATGCTTATCGGACTCTGTTTTTGTATCATTCCAGGCATCATCATTGGTACTCGCCTAATGTTCGCGCCCATCATTATATTGGATGAGCCTGAGACCGAAATCGTCGAGGCATTCAAGAAGAGCTGGACAATGACTGAGGGCAGCTTCTGGAACCTGTTCCTGCTTGGCATCGTTGTATTATTGATAAATCTTGGAGGCCTTATCTGCTGCTGCATAGGTGCGATATTCACTGCCACAATGACAATATTCATTTCGGTGATTGCATACTATCAGTTGAAGGGCGAAACTCCTGCTGATGCGCCAGAACAAATGGAGACAATATAATTGAGAAGATTGAATCCACTGATGTAAACTCCTCCGAGATGTGGAATTACATTCAGTATTGTAGAGATAACAGGATGTTCCCTTGTGTCTCCGTTCTGCCTCTGATGCTTCCCCTTCTGGGTATTAGAGTCACAACGGAGTCATGATAGAATCACGGTAGAGCCACTGTAGACCCATTGCAGGCTCATCTGGCACAGGTCTTTTTTCAGCTGGTGGCGGTGGCGTAGCCATAGCTGTTGCTTTTATCCTTGTCAAATACGGATTTATTTTCTGCTTCCCTTTGCCAGTTCGTATAACATCCGTATATTTGCAAAATAATAGCAAGAAGAACGAATCTTCGATAATAAAATCATATCGATATGGAGAACAAGACACTCAAGCGGCTGCCCGTGGGCATCCAGACATACAGCGAAGTGGTAGAACAGGACTGTCTGTACATTGACAAAACCGAGTACATCTGCAAGATGATGGAACTCAGCAAATACATCTTTCTGAGTCGTCCGAGGCGGTTCGGCAAGTCGTTGCTCGTGTCCACCCTCCAAGCCTACTTTGAGGGCAGGAGGGAACTGTTCAAGGGGCTCTATATCGACAGCGTGGAGAAGGAGTGGACGGCCTATCCCGTGCTGAGGTTCAGCATGGCATTGGCCAAGCACATGGACAAGGCACTTCTTAACGATTACCTGTCTAACAGGCTTGAAGAGCATGAAGCGAAGTGGGGCATCACATCCCCCAAGAAGGCTGCAAACGAGCGCCTTATTTCACTTATTGAGCGCGCCCATGCCCAGACAGGCAGGAAGGTGGTGGTGCTCATCGACGAGTACGACGCGCCTTTGCTGGATGTGGCTCACAAGAAGGATTCGCTTGAGGACTTGCGCCAGGTGATGCGCAACTTCTATTCTCCCCTGAAAGACTGTGACCCCCACCTCCAGTTCGTCTTCATCACAGGCATAACGAAGTTCTCGCAGCTCAGCATATTCAGTGAGTTGAACAACCTGGTGAACATCAGCATGGACGAGGACTTCGCCGCCGTGTGCGGCATAAGCACGGAAGAGGTGCTCACTCAGATGCCAGACTATCTCGACAGGCTGGCGCTCGCAATGCAGCAGACCCGTGAGGAGACTCTTGACGCTCTCAAGCGCCAGTATGACGGCTACCACTTCACATGGCCTTCTCCCGACATCTTCAACCCCTTCAGCCTTATCCTCGCCTTCGCCAAGAACAAGATAAACAGCTACTGGTTCGAGAGCGGCACTCCAACCTTCCTTATAG
>JAXJBE010000243.1:0-1633 GCA_036303125.1 Bacteroidaceae bacterium | reverse complement strand
GGCATTATATGCTCGCAGGCGACAATATCGTCAATCCCCTCGAACGCTCAGGCAGACGGTGGAATGTGGCAGCAGGCCTTGCAGCTTCCGCATATCTTGGCTGCGTCTACATAGACCGCAGCGGCAACAATCCCGCACAGGCCAAAGCTGACGTACTTATCGACGCGTCCCTGTTGGCATCATATCGCCTTTACGTCTCCCGTCGTAACATCATCCTGCGTGGGCAACTGTCTGCGCCAATGATAGGTGTGGCCTTCTCGCCCCACTACGGACAGAGCTACTACGAGGCATTTGTCCTCGGCCATTATGACAAGAACGCAGTCCTTGCCCATCCATTCAACATGCCCTCCGTGCGCACCCGCCTGACTGTAGACATCCCCCTCCGACGCGCTGACCTGCGTATAGGTTATGTGGGGCAGTGCAATCAAAGCAGGTTTAACAACTTGAAGTACCATAATTATTCACATGCCTTCATGATAGGCTTCAACAAATACTTCTATCGCAGATGAAAAAGCCCTCATTCAGACATATAAGCCTGACATGCCTCATGCTGTCCATCTTCACCCTGTTAAGTCTTTCATCCTGTGTCCAGGAAGAAGACTATGACAACACCAGGCGCGGCAACTTCGAAGCTCTGTGGCGCATGATGGATGAGCACTATTGCTTCTTCCCTTACAAACGCGAGGCCATTGGGCTCGACTGGAATGAAGTCCACTCACGCTATGCTTCCCAGGTCAATGAGAACATGACCTCAGCCCAGCTTTTTGAAGTGATGTGCAATATGCTGGCCGAACTTAAAGACGGACACGTCAACATCAGCTCCCCGTTTGACTTCGGACGAAACTGGAGTTTTCAAGAGGACTATCCCGAGAACTACAACGACAGCATAGCCAAGCTTTACCTCGGCACAGACTATCAGATAACGTCAGGACTCAAATACAAGATACTCGATGACAACATCGGGTATGTGCGCTGCGAATCATTTGAAGACGGCATAGGCGACGGCAATGTCAGCGTCATGCTCAACAGTCTCGCCACCTGTTCCGGACTCATCATCGACATACGCAGCAACGGTGGAGGAAAGATGGACAAAGCGCACACCCTGGCCTCACATTTCACCAATGAGAAACTGCTCATAGGCTACGTGTCGCACAAGACAGGCAAGGGACATGACGACTTGTCCGCCCCCAAGGCCGAATATCTCGAACCTGCCTCAGACGGAGTCCGGTGGCAGAAACCAGTCGCTGTACTCACCAACCGCTCCGTCTTCTCTGCCGCCAACGAGTTTGTCAAGTGCATGAAGCAGTGTCCCCAGGCCATCATCATGGGCGATCTCACAGGAGGAGGCTCAGGCATGCCCTTCATCAGCGAACTGCCAAACGGATGGCTGGTGCGGTATAGTGCTGTCATCTACTATGACCGTGAGATGCAACACACGGAGTTTGGTATCCATCCCGATGTGCCTGTCCAAATGTCTGGAACAGATATCGCTCAAAAAAGGGACACTTACATCGAAAAAGCGCGGGAATATTTGTTCAGTTCAAAATAAATGACTAATTTTGCACTCGCAATGCGCTTGTGGCGGAATTGGTAGACGCGTTAGACTTAGGATCTAATGTCTCACGGCGTGCAG
>JAXJBE010000242.1:0-26442 GCA_036303125.1 Bacteroidaceae bacterium | reverse complement strand
GATTATTTCAAGCTCTGTGTCACGGCTTATTCCACACTCTTGGAGGATGCTCGCCGCCGTCTCCTCATTCATCTTGCGGAAGTCTTCTTCTCTCGGAGTGATAAGCATACCAGCCATGTCAATGGCACCGGGGCTGACGAGCACCTTCTTTTCACCGTCCATGAAATAGCAGTCAGGGCGATGCTTCGAACGAGGGATGATGGTGCTGACAATGCGCTGCGAGGCATCTGTAGAACTGCGTTCAACCCATGCGAGGATATTCATCATCGGTTCTTCGTCACTATCTCCGTCGCTCATGGCTTCGTAGAGCTTGTCAAAGAGTGCCTTGTTGGCATGAGGCGTGCGGGTGATGATGACGAAACCCGGGCATGGGTAGTTTCGCAGACAGAACACACCTGTACCGTCTGCCACAGCTTCAAGCTTGAGAGCTTCAAAATACTCGCTCTCACTGACAGGCCAAAGGCGTGAGCGCACTGGCTTGTAAATGGTCAGCCAGTCGCGCTGCAAGGGTACTATATCTCGAGAGCCTGCTTGAAAGTGCATGTGGTCTGGTGCGCTGGCTCCGCACCTTGGACCATTGTAGAATATAAAGAAGTCCTTCATCTGCACAGCCATTTCCATCATGTCTTCGTAGTATCCTCTGACACTCTGAGGGGAATGGTGGCGGAGCGTTATCGTGAAATGCTGCGGCAATATAGGATTAGGATTGAGCAGCAGGTTGTATTTCTTTAATAGAGGAAAGGCTATCTGCTCTGCAGGATGGTTGACCTCGCAAAGGAAGCATGCGCGGTTCTTGACTGACTCTGCATCCACCTTCGCCTTTGTAGACACTATGCGGGCAGGATTATGCTGTACTGCAAGACGAAACTTGTCGTCAACAAGTTCAACAGTCTTTGCCTGCTTCAAGTTCTCGTAATTCTTGGCTGCGTCGGGCCATATATCCAACTGCCGGTAATAAAGTTCAACAGCTTTCTCTGACGACATGCAGCTCTGCCAGAACTCGTTAAGATTTCTGCGGTCAAGTATCTCGATGGTGCGCAGCCCGTCCTTGTACATGTTATTGACTGCGACCTGTGTGGGAGAGAGAGAGGCGTCGCTGTTTCCTTCCCAACGACGGCAGAGGTAGAGCTCGTCATATATGCGACCTATCTTGTACTTGCGACTGAAGGCGAGTCCTACAGCATAGTCCTCTCCGTATGAGGTGTTTGGCATGCCGATATTACGCAGCAGCGGTGTGTAGAAAGCCCGCGGAGCTCCAAGCCCATTGATGCGCAGCGCATTGTTGTGTCCGTTCTCGGGTGTCCATTCGCTGTGAGAGATGAGTCCAGGCGGCAGAGTCTCAAGATTAAAGTTGCACATGCGGTATGACCCAATGACCATTCCGCAATGTTCGGCATAGAACTTATCGACTATGCGCTGCAAGGTATCTTCTCCGCTGTAGAGGTCATCGCTGTCCAGCTGCACGGCAAATCGGCCGCAACGGCTGTCGTTGAAGGCTATACCCCAGCATCCGCCGATGCCAAGATCATCTCGCTTTGGGATGATGTGTATCACCCTCGAGTCTTCATCAGCAAGTCGGGAGAGCACATCTGTCGTTCCATCGGTGGAGTGGTTGTCGACCACCATGACGTTAAACTCAAATGTGGTCTTCTGCGACAAAGCGCTGCGAACGGCATCTTCTATTGTCTTCACTCTGTTGCGCACAGGTATGATGACAGAAGCCTCCTTGTCAAAGAACTGATTGTCGACATTCACCTCCATTATGCTTTCGGGGTCAATATACACGCCTATCTTCTTCAGGTGTTCCGTAAAGACCATTTCCCTCTCCTTCTGTACCTCACGATTGCTCGGAGACACATAGTCAAACTGTTTCTCGCCGCTCGTCCTCTTGTCGCTCATCACCTCCGTATAGAGATATTCTCTTATATGGTAGAGAGACGCACTGCGCTTGCGTCTGAGGCAGAAAAGCTGAAAATCGTATTTTGCAGAATATTTGTAGTCTGTTCCTTCACTCTCATCTCTATACTTGCGGAGAGAAGTGGCGGCACACATGCGGACTGAGCCAAAATCAAAGTCATCTCGCACGCTGCCATAACAGAAATCCATGGTGGGGCAAGCTATGCGCTCCCCTTCCTTTAACATATAACGGTCTGAGTACACGACAGAAGCATCTACACTCTCGGCTATTGAGAGCATGCGCCTGATGGTCTGATAACCAAAGTTGACGCAGGTGGGGCTCTCGCATATCAACGCATATTCTGACTCTACCATGTCTGCCATCTGATGCAGAGTCCTTGTGCTCTGGAAGTTGTCTATCCGAAAGACTTCACATCCTGCAAAAGGAAAGGGCACGCCCTCTTGTATCATCACATATATCTTTCCTACCAAAGGGTCTTCTTTGAGTTGCTTCAAAGTAACCGCTGTCGATTCTTCCCCTGTATAAAGGACAAAGCAATCTATCATTTTCGTATATTTCATAATATTTATGCCTGTATGTGTTGTTCTTAATCTGGTATAGCTTCTGTTGACAATTCATCAATTCTTCTTAATCAATGTGCCTAAAAATGACTACATTTTCCAATCATAATAATGCAAAGGTAATGATTTATTTTGAAAACAGTGCACATCTATCTGTTATTTTTGAATATTTTTCGTAACTTTGTGCCCGATTCTCCAATCCTGGTCTTTATCACACCCTAATGTCCAGAAAGGAATCCGAGTGCTTGAGCACCTCGTATAAAAACAAGCGTGTACTTGATAAACCACGTAAAAAACAAGAATAAATGAAACAAAAACAACAAGCCAGCGTTTCCCTCATGCTGATGGGAATCGTATTTTGCATCTGCCTTGTGGCAGCAAATCTTCTCGAGACCAAGGTGTTTCACGTATGGGGACCAATATCCCTCACCTGCGGTTTCATTGTTTTCCCAATCTCTTACATCCTCAACGACGTCATAGCCGAAGTGTGGGGATTCCGCAAAGCCAGGCTCATCATCTGGATGGGATTTGCCATGAACTTCTTCATGGTGGCTCTTGGAGGCATCGCATGCGTCCTTCCCGCCACCGTACCCGGCAGCGACGAGGCGTTCAAGCAAGTGTTTGGATTTATGCCCCAAGTTGTCGTGGCCAGCCTCCTCGCCTTCATCGTCGGTTCTTTCCTCAATGCCATCGTCATGAGCAAGATGAAACTGGCAGACCGCCACAAAGGACACTTTGACCTCTACTTCTCCATGCGCGCCGTCCTCTCCACGCTTGCAGGCGAAAGCGCAGACAGTCTAATCTTCTTCCCCTTAGCATTCTACCTCTTCCCGCTCATCTTCAACGGAGCGCCACAAGTCAGTTTCTCACTAATGGTCAACCTGATGGTGACACAGGTCATCGCCAAGACAGCATACGAGATTATAGTGCTCCCTTTCACCATCAAGGTTGTGAAGATGGTCAAGAAGCACGAAGAGACAGATGTATATGACGAGGACATCAGTTACAACGCCTTCAAAGTGCAAGAAATCTAAGGAACGGACAGCTTCTCTATAGAATACACATTATTTATATATATAGCTTTATAGCATCATACTTTATCACCTCTCAAACACCCACATCACATGACAACCACACGTTCTGCAGAAGGGCTTCAAGCACTCGGCAAGAAAACAGAATATCGCCAGGACTATGCTCCAGAAGTGCTCGAGACCTTTGTCAACAAGCATCCCGACAACGACTATTGGGTACAGTTCAACTGCCCCGAGTTCACTTCCCTCTGCCCCATCACGGGGCAGCCAGACTTTGCAGAGATACGCATATCCTATCTGCCCGACCAGCGTATGGTGGAGAGCAAATCGCTCAAGCTCTACCTCTTCTCCTTCCGCAACCACGGCGACTTCCACGAGGACTGCGTCAATAAGATAATGAAAGACCTCATCCGCCTCATTAATCCCAAATACATCGAGGTGACAGGCATCTTCACTCCTCGCGGCGGCATAAGCATCTATCCTTATGCCAATTACGGGAGGCCAGGCACAAAATATGAAGAGATGGCTCACTACCGCATGATGAACCACGGCCTGCGCTAACCAGCGTTCAGGCATGCCCTTCCAAGCCCGCCTGCTCACAACCCCTCGGGAGCTTGCCCACAAGGGGCTGGGAGCCTGCTCCCGAGGGGTTGGGAGCAGGCCCATTTGGGGGTGTGAGCAAGCCCACCTGGAATGATGGGCTGGCGCACCGGAAATGTTAGGCAAGGACTGCCAAACTTGCCAGAGGACATGTCGGTTCGCCATTCATGCATCGTACGTGGCTTTTTGGAAGCATAATGATAAAAAAACTGGAACGAGCTGACGCTTATTCCAGTTTTTTCAATTAACTTTGTACCATGATTGAAAAGCATATTGTACTTGAACATATAGATTTAGTCACATTCTACGGAGTGAACAACATGCACCTGCAGATGATTAAAGCCCTCTATCCCAAGCTGCGCATCGTGGCGAGAGGCAACATCATCAAGGTCATGGGAGACGAGGAAGAGATGTGTTCCTTCGAAGAGAATATCAACAAGATGCAGCAACACTGCCTGCAATACAACTCTCTCAATGAGGAAGACATACTCCTCATTGTCAAAGGAGGCACACCAGCGTGCAAGCAAGCTGACGGCATGGCCATCTGCTACAGCGTGACAGGCAAACCAATCGCTCCGCGCTCTGACAACCAGCAGCTGCTCGTCGAGGCCTACAACACTAACGACATGATTTTCGCCACAGGCCCTGCTGGTTCAGGCAAGACATACGTGTCGATAGCTTTGGCAGTGAGAGCTCTCAAGAACAAGGAGATAAGGAAGATTATCCTCTCGCGCCCAGCTGTGGAAGCAGGAGAAAAACTCGGATTCCTCCCAGGAGACATGAAGGACAAGATTGACCCTTACCTCCAGCCTCTCTACGATGCGCTGCAAGACATGATTCCGACACAGAAGCTGACTGAATACATGGAGCAGAACGTCATCCAGATAGCACCGCTCGCCTTCATGCGAGGCAGAACACTCAACGACGCGGTGGTCATCCTTGACGAGGCACAGAACACAACCTCCCAGCAAATCAAGATGTTCCTCACCCGCATGGGGCAGAACACGAAGATGATTATCACGGGAGACATGACGCAGGTAGACCTGCCGCACAACGTCAAGAGCGGACTGAAGGAAGCAAGAGAAGTGCTGCAAGATGTCAAGGGCATCAGCTTCATCGAAATGAACGAGCAGGATATTGTCAGACACAAGCTTGTCACTCGCATTGTCAACGCATACAACCGATACGACAAGGAGAAGAAGGACAGAGCCGCAGAACTCGCATCACAAAAAGAATCGCACAAAGATACACATTAACAAACATAATCACCCACACAATCATGAAAGCATTGACAAGAACTGACTTCAACTTCCCAGGACAGAAGGAAGTCTATCACGGTAAAGTACGTGACGTGTACAACATCAACGACGACCTTATGGTAATGGTTGCCACAGACCGCATCTCGGCATTCGATGTTGTCCTCCCAAAGGGCATACCATTCAAGGGACAGGTGCTCAACCAGATTGCCGCTAAGTTTCTCGACGCAAGCGCAGACATTGTGCCAAACTGGAAACTCGCCACTCCCGACCCGATGGTGACCGTAGGCCTGAAGTGTGAGGGATTCCGCGTGGAGATGATTATCCGCGGCTACCTCACAGGTTCTGCATGGCGTGAATATAAGGCTGGCAACCGCACTCTCTGCGGCATAACACTGCCAGAAGGCATGAGGGAGAACGAGAAGTTCCCCACTCCAATCATAACTCCGACAACAAAGGCTGACGAGGGTCACGATGAGAACATCTCCAAGGAGGAAATCATCGCTCAGGGACTCGTGTCAAAGGAAGACTATGAGACAATGGAACGCTACACACAGGCTCTCTTCGCCCTTGGCACAAAAATTGCAGCAGAAAAGGGACTCATCCTCGTGGACACGAAGTATGAATTTGGCAAGCGCGATGGAAAAGTTTATCTCATCGACGAGGTTCACACCCCTGACTCCTCACGCTACTTCTACGCTGAAGGCTATGAAGAGAAGTTTGAGAAGGGCGAACCACAGAAGCAACTTTCCAAGGAGTTCGTGCGCCAATGGCTCATTGACCACAACTTCATGAACCAGCCAGGCCAAGTGATGCCAGAAATAACAGACGAATATGCAGAGTCTGTCTCTGAACGATACATCGAGCTCTATGAGCACATCATCGGAGAGAAGTTTGTGAAGGAAGAGACTGACGAAGACATCGCAAGCCGCATCGAGAAGAACGTCAAGGCTTACCTTGCTTCCAAGTAATCATATAGCATATAAGCAATCATATATCATAATCAAATATTGCGGTCAAGAATACTAACGTGTTTTTGGGCAATATCTCCAAAGGCAGGGTCATACGCCCCATTAGTGATTCACAGATGTGCATTAGTGCGAGTACGCCCCTGCCTTTTTTTGATTTCCATACAACCATGTACAAGCAAGAGCAGATTAAACCATACGGTGAAAACGGGACAAAGCGCGAGCAGGTAGAACGCATGTTTGACAACATAGCACATTCGTATGACATGCTCAACCATACCCTGAGCTTCGGCATCGACCGCCGTTGGCGCAAGGCTGCCATACAATATCTGCTCGACAACAGGACAAGCACAAAGAGCATTCTCGACATAGCCACTGGCACGGGCGACTTTGCCATCCTCGCCTACGAGAAATTGAAGCCGGAACGCATCGTCGGCTGCGACATCAGTGAAGGCATGATGAACATAGGACGAGGGAAGGTGGCAAAGATGGGACTGAGCGACATCATCACTTTTCAGAATGAAGACTGCGCTGACATGTCGTTCGCCGACAGCACTTTCGATGCCGTCATCTCTGCCTTCGCCCTGCGCAACTTTCAGAACCTCGACTCATGCCTCACAGAGATGCACCGTGTTCTGACACCAGGTGGCCACTTCTCTGTCGTAGACCTCTGCACCCCTACGGCTTTCCCCATGAAGCAGATGTTTTTTATTTACAAGAAAGTGGTGATGCCAACGCTCGGCCGCTTCTTCTCTAAGGACTCAACAGCCTACTCTTATTTGCCAAACACAATGGACGCTGTGCCACAGGGCGAACGCATGCAAGAGATCATACGGAAAGCCGGATTCCACAACGTGAAGTTCCGGCCACTGCTTTTCGGCCTTTGCATGCTCTATACAGCAGAGAAATAATTCACTCTCACCATAAAAACAGAACAATGAACACATACGGATTAGTAGGGTATCCGCTTGGACACTCCTTCTCACGCAAATTCTTTAGCAACAAGTTTACTAAAGAAGGTATTGATGCTGAATATCTTAATTTCGAGCTTCCATCCATAACGCAACTGCCTCAGATTATTGCTGAGCATCCCAACCTCCGCGGGTTTAATGTCACAATCCCATACAAGCAGCAGGTCATCCCATACCTCAGCGACATCAGCGCCGAAGCTCTCGCCATAGGGGCAGTCAATGTGGTAAAGGTGACACGCAAGGACAATCAGTCTGTCCTCACAGGTTTCAACAGCGATGTCATAGGCTTTGTCAACAGCATCCGCCCCCTCCTCCAGCCTCACCACAGAAAAGCTCTTATCCTCGGAACAGGAGGTGCGTCTAAAGCTATATGCTATGGCCTTAAAGAAAAGCTCGACATCGAGCCGCTCTTCGTGAGCCGCTCAGCCAAGGACGGTGCCATCACATACGCAGACATAGACGAAACGCTGCTCAGCGAATATGAAGTCATTGTCAATTGCACTCCTTCTGGCATGTTCCCCCATGTAGATGAATGCCCTCCTCTCCCTTACCACCTGCTGACATCTCGCCATCTTCTCTACGACCTCGTATACAATCCCGAGGAGACACTCTTCATGAAGAAAGGCAAGGCACAGGGGGCAAAGGTAAAAAATGGTCTCGGGATGCTCATACTTCAAGCCCTCGAATCATGGAATATATGGAATGGGTAATGCAGGCCAAGCTACATTACCCATTCCATATCATATACTATCAGCCTTAATAGCTTGTTCTCCTTCATCTTCATCTCCTGAAGTTTCTGCCGCGGTGGAATCGGCAGGATTATGCGGGATATACACACCGCTTCCTATATAAGTGTTTCTCGGAATGTCTTCCTTTGCCTTAGGGTACTTGGCATGATAATGCTTGAAATTCGGGTCAGCTAAAACACGATCCATGAAATATCCGAAAATCGGGAGAGCTGTACGGGTGGCCTGTCCAAGCGCTCCTGTACGAAAATGGATGCAACGATATTCACCTCCGACCCATGCACCGCCAACGAGAAGGGGCGAACATCCCACGAACCACGCGTCAGAGTGGTTGCTTGAAGTCCCTGTCTTGCCTCCCATTTCTGTGTCGTATGAATGGATATATTCCCACAAAGCCATGGTCGTGCCTCCTGGCTCATGCATGCCAGCATATAACATTCGCTGCATATAGAAGGCGGTCTTATACTTGATAGCCTGCTGCGCCTGCGGCACATCTTTCTCGCAGTCGTAGATGACCTCTCCGTTGCGGTCGATGACCTTGGTGACAAGTATTGGCATGCGATACATACCATCATTCATAACCGTGCAATAGGAGTTGACGAGTTCGAGAAGGTTGACATCTGACGCTCCCAAAGCCAGGGCTGGTGTGGAATCAAGTTTGCTCTTCACCCCCATGGCGTGAGCCACTTTCACCACATTGTCGATACCGGTATCTTGCCCTACCTTAACGGCTATCGTATTGATAGACTGAGCGAAGGCTGATTTCAATGGCATATTTGCTCCCGTACAGTATCCATTGGCATTATGCGGTGTCCATACCTTCATCTTTCCCGGATTCTGTGCGTCTGGCACTTTGATAGAGACATATTCATCGCTATAGCGTGTCAGCGGATTCATCTCATCATTATTCTCGAAGGCTGAGGCATAGACAAAGAGCTTGAAAGTTGAGCCGGGCTGCCGCATGGCCGTCACTTTATCATATTTCCAGCTGTTGAAGTCAATGTCTCCAACCCATGCCCTTACATAACTTGTCTGTGGTTCCATTGCCACAAAACCGCAATGCATGAACCGCACCATATATCGGATAGAGTCCATCGTGCTCATCTCCTTCTCTATGATGTGCTTTTTGTTGCCATAGTCGAAGAGTTTGACTATGTGGGGGAGATTCATATAATAATCCACAGAATCAGGCTGGTCTGGATACTTAGCGGTGAGAATCTTAAAGTAAGAACTTCTCTTGGCTATATCTTCGATGAAACCATCTATCTCCTGTCCGTGCTCATCTCGCCATGGCGTCTGACTGCCCCAATGCTGATTGAAGCGTTTCTGGATAGTGAGCATCTGTTTCATCACGGCCTTCTCCGCATAGTCTTGCAGACGAGTGTCTATAGTGGTATATATTTTAAGACCATCAGAATAGAGGTCTACGTTATTCTCCTCGCACCATGGCTCGAGATAATCACGGATAGCCTCTCTGAAATATTGCGCTTCGCCATCGTATGTCTTCTCCACATTGAAGTTGAGGTCTATAGGCAATTGGCAAAGAGAATCTTTCTCGCTGCGAGTCAGTTTGCCATGCTCATACATATTATTGAGCACTACATTGCGGCGCGCAAGACTATTGCGCGGATTAACCTTAGGATTGTATGTAGTCGTAGCCTTGAGCAATCCGACAAGGACAGCGGCCTGCTCTGCCGTGAGGTTCTGAGGTTTGGTCTTGAAATATGTCTTAGCGGCAGTCTTGATGCCGAAAGCATTGCTGCCAAAGTCAACAGTATTGAGATAGAGGGTGAGAATATCCTGCTTGTTGTACATTTTCTCTATCTTGATGGCTGTAATCCATTCCTTTGACTTCATGACAACAATACGAAGTCCGGGTATCTTGCCGAGGAGTCCTGTCGAATACTGTGAACGTATTTTAAAAAGGTTCTTGACCAACTGCTGAGTGATAGTGCTGGCTCCTCGAGGATTGCCATTGAGAATATCACGCCCAGCAGCGAAAAGGCCCTTGTAGTCTATGCCGTGATGTTCATAGAACCGCTCATCCTCAGTGGAGATGAGTGCATCAATGACATAGGGGGATATATCCTTAAAAGCAACAGGTGAGCGGTTCTCATTGAAGAACTTGCCCATCAAGGCGCTGTCGGCACTGTAGATATACGATGCCTCGTTGACAATGGGATTGCGCAGCAGCTCCATTGAAGGCATGACACCGAAAAGTCCGAGGAAATTGACGGATACAGCTCCGAGATAAAGATAAAACAACACAAACATGGTGGCTATCGGGGTGATGAGCCTCTGATACCATCTGCCCTTGTATTGACTTGCATACCAATGCCATGACATGCAGATACAAGCTCTGAATCCACTAAAGATTCTTTTGACTAATGATTTCATATTCTATTTTATGTAGCATCGTCTCCACATCCATCTTATCGGCTTCAAGCCAGTGGATGTCTCTGTCTCGTTTGTACCAAGTCATCTGCTTCTTAGCATAAACTCTGGTATTTTTCTTGATGCGCTCTACCGCCATAGGCAACTCCCACGTTCCGTCAATGACATTGAAGAGTTCCTTATAACCTACGGTATTGAGTGAATTGAGATGACGCAGAGGAAATACCTTACGTGCCTCATCCATAAATCCTTGTTCCATCATCTTGTCAACTCTTCTGTTGATACGCTCGAAGAGATTGGCACGTTCTCTCGTCAGCCCGAACTTTACTATACGGAATGGTCGCTGCTTCGTCTGGCTGATGCGCATAGAGGTGTAGGTTCGGCCTGTCATGTAGCATATTTCCAAAGCGTGCACCACCCTCTTATGGTTGCGATGGTCTACCAGGTCATAGTATTCTGGATCAAGAATCTTAAGTTCGGAGAGCAAGGATTCCAAGCCCTCTTTTGCATAGCGCTGCGCAATATGCTGACGCACTTCATCATCCACAGTCGGTATATCATCAATACCCTTGGTAACTGCATCAACATACATCATGCTGCCGCCTGACAGTATGGCCACATCACCTTGGGCGAAGACATCATCAAGCACTCTCATCACATCCTCTTCATACTGAGCAGCACTATAGTAACCATCAAGTGGGAGCGTGTGAACAAAGTAGTGTTTCACACGCTTCAATTCCTCTGCTGACGGTGCTGCCGTTCCTATCTCTATGTCTTTGAATATCTGACGCGAGTCAGCATTGATGATGGGACAATGCAAATGTTCAGCCAAAGAGAGGCTTAGCTCAGTCTTGCCTACACCTGTGGAACCTATCAGGACGATGAGAGTTTTCATAGGTCCCCTCTAAAAGTCATCGCTGATGTCAAATCCTTCAAGATCTATCTCGCTTGCGTCAACCTCACTGCCGTATAAATCATCACCTGTACTGAGACTGCTGTCAGTCGAACTGACAGGATTACGTGCCAACATCTCATCAAAATCAAGCACTTGTTGTGGCGCATCACCTATCGACCTGCTTATCTTGCCGTCCTTAAGATTCTTTCCGTGAATAATCTGCGCCAATTCGATGAATAGCACACGGTCTGCTAAAGTGTCAAATGTATATAGAAGATGCTGCTTCTCATCTTCGAGACATTCACTAAGTTCCGTGTCTGCCATGACACGACTTCTTCTGCCTGTATATCCATCCATCTCCTCAAGCGTAATATCTTCACCTTTTTCCCATCCTCTCTCACAGATAGTGAAAAACGTGATTTGATTGTCTTCATAACCACATGCCTTAACTATGAGACGGTGGAAATCGAGAAAAGTTGCACTGGCATCCAATTGTATCTCTCTCATGAAGTTTTCCACTTCATCCGAGATAATTAGAAATCTGTATATCATACTGCTTCATTTAGCTTGATTACCCAAAACATTATCTCACAATGCCTCGCTGTGAACTTCCCACAAACTCGATAATATATTCTATCTCCTTGCTCATAGGAACCTCCTCACGAATGGCAGCTATAGCCTCCTCTGCTGTGAGGTTACACTGGTAGATAAGCCGGTAAGCATGGTGGATATTATCTATCACTTCTCGACTGAAACCTCTGCGGCGCAAGCCTACGATGTTCAATCCTGCGTACGCTACAGGTTCGCGGCCTGCCATAATAAATGGAGGAATGTCCTTGCTTGTGCGAGTTCCACCCTGAACCATCACGTATCCACCGATGCGGCAGAACTGGTGCACGAGGACTACACCTGACAGGATTGCATTATCATCGATGATGACTTCACCTGCCAATTTGGTTGAGTTGCCCATTATAATGCCACTACCGACACTGCAGTCATGAGCGATATGAGCATTCTCCATAATAAGATTATTGCTGCCCACAACAGTCTTGCCCTTGCTGGCCGTGCCACGATGAATAGTCGCATTCTCCCTTATCTTGTTATTATCGCCTATCTCTACGAATGTTTCCTCGCCCCTGAACTTCAAATCTTGAGGCACTGCTCCTATTACGACTCCAGGAAAGAAAGTGTTGCCATTGCCGACACGTGTGCCAGAGAGAAGCGTCACACTGTTCATGAGCACGTTGTTATCACCTATCTCCACATTCTTGTCAATGAAGCAGAATGGGCCTATCTCACAGTTATCTCCTATCTTTGCCTCTGGATCGATACATGCCAATGGACTGATTTTAGACATAAAAAAGATTTTTATTATATAGTTTATTATGTTATGCTGATGTTATTTATTCTTTACAATCTGAGCTGTGAACTCAGCTTCTGCAGCTACAGTCTCACCCACAAAGACAAGGCCTGCCATGCTGGCTATGCCACGACGCAAAGGAGCTGTCATCTTCACCTTGAAGATGAGTGTGTCTCCGGGTACAACCTTGCGGCGGAACTTGACATTGTCTATCTTCATGAAATATGTAGACCAACGTTCAGGCTCTTCTACATTGTTAAGGACAAGGAGTCCACCAGCCTGCGCCATTGCCTCGACAATGAGCACGCCAGGCATGACTGGTTCCTGCGGGAAGTGCCCAGTGAAGAAAGGTTCGTTGCTTGTGACATTCTTTACAGCTACAATTTCTTCCTCATCCACGGCAATGACCTTGTCAACCAATTGCATTGGATAGCGGTGAGGCAAAAGGCTGCGTATCTTATTGACATCCATAAGAGGTTCGGTATTGGGATTGTACACAGGGCACTGAACCTCGTGCTTCTTAATGTCCTTCTTTATTGCGCGCGCGAACTTATTATTTATTGTATGACCTGGCTTAGTCGCTATGACACGCCCCAATATCGGTCTGCCAACGAGAGCGAGGTCACCAATAATGTCGAGCAACTTGTGCCGGGCTGTCTCGTTGCTCCAAGTTAGAGGCTTGTGATTGATATAACCAAGTTTAGTGGCATCCATGCGAGGTATGCCCAAGGTGTCAGCAAGTTTGTCATATCTCTCCTGCGGCAGTTCTTTCTCGTAGATGACAATAGCGTTGTCAAGATCGCCTCCCTTGATGAGACCGAGATTGAGAAGAGGCTCAATCTCACGCACAAAGACAAAAGTGCGGGCAGAGGCTATCTCACTGGCAAAGTCATCAAGCGAGTCGAGGTTAGCATACTGGTTGTCGAGAATCTGGGAATCAAATGCTATCTGAGCGTTAACACAGAAATGATCGTCCGGAATGAGAATGAGATGCTCACCGTTATCTCCTTTGATTTCCATCTTCTGCTTGACCACATAATAGTCCTTCTTAGCGTCCTGCTCCTGTAGCCCCACCTTCTGAATCTCTTCTATAAAGGGCCATGCACTTCCATCAAGAATAGGCATTTCAGGTCCATTGAGTTGAATGAGACAGTTGTCAATGCCGCTTGCGTATAGCGCAGCCATAGCATGTTCTATAGTGCTTACCTTTATATCATTCTTGATAAGTACTGTGCCTCTCTGGGTGTCGCCCACGAAGTCTGCGTTGCAGTCAATGATAGGCTGACCTTCGAGGTCTGTACGCTGGATTTTATATCCATGATTCTCACCTGTGGGATTAAAGACAGCCGTAATATGCTGTCCCGTATGCAGTCCCTTTCCTTGCAGAGTAAATGTCCCCTTAAGGGTTTGTTGCTTTTGCATTCTGTTATTTTTTATTCTTGGAGGCCATCGATTTGCATGTCCTTACTCAATGGGCTGCGAGTAAAAAAAACTCATAACTCTTTTACTGTTCAAGAACAGCTTCATGTCCTTCCGTATGTTAGTCTATTAGTCTTGCTTTTTCTTGAGTGCATCAAGTTCTCTCCTAAGCTCAGCCACTTCCTTCAGAAGGTCGGGCAAAGAATTAAGGGCAGCAGTGTTCTTGGCAAACTTCCTGTGGTCGATGGCAGGATAGCCCATCATCACGGCACCACCCTTACGAGCAAGATTACCTCCGGCCAAGCCTGACTGAGCACCAAGTGTTGTACGATCCCCCACTGTCAAATGGCCTGCTATACCCACTTGGCCTGCGAACATACACCATTCACCGACCTTCGAGCTACCAGCCACTCCTACCTGAGCCGACATGACAGTATTTGCGCCAACTTCGACATTGTGAGCTATCTGCACAAGATTGTCGAGCTTGACACCTTTGCGTATAATGGTGCTACCCATAGTTGAGCGGTCTATGCAGGTATTAGCACCTATCTCCACATTGTCTTCTATGGTGACTATACCGATTTGAGGAATCTTATCATAACCATCAGACGTTGGCGCAAAACCGAAACCATCAGCGCCAACAACAGAGCCAGCATGCAAGATGCAGTTCTTGCCCACTTTGCAGTCATGATAGATGACAGCATTGCTGTAAATCTCAGTATTGTTACCTACTTTGGCATTACGGCCAATCGTTACATGAGGATGCAACACCACTCCGTCTCCAATTTCCACTCCCTCGGCTATAGCAACAAAAGGACCTATGTAACAATTCTCACCTACCGTTGCCGAAGGGTCTATGAAAGCCAGCGAACTGACGCCAACCCTCTTCTGCTTCATGCTGTCATAGAGCTGAAGAAGTTTTGCCACCGACTCGTAAGCATTAGCAACACGCACCAATGTAGCCTTAACCTCACGCTTAGGCTGAAAGTCCGCATTCACCAAAACAATGCTCGACTGCGTCTCGTAAATATAGTTCTCATATTGTGGATTGGCGAGGAAAGAAAGAGCACCTTCTACACCTTCCTCAATCTTGGCAAATGTACTGACTGCCGCATCAGGATTTCCCTCGACAGTACCATCAGTAAAACTTGCTATTTGTTGTGCTGTAAATACCATTTAGTTCTATTTTGTTGTATAATAGGTTGCAAATTTAGGAAAGATTTTCGACATAGACACTATATCTTACAATTTTTCATTACCTTTGCATAATAAATTGGAACAAAAACGATAAAATCAGTTTAAAATGGCAATAGACAATAAACAGAGGTACATGATGCGTGGTGTCAGTGCAGCAAAGGAAGATGTACACAACGCTATTAAGAATATCGACAAGGGCATATTTCCACAAGCCTTCTGCAAGATTATACCAGACATCCTCGGAGGCGACCCTGAATACTGCAACATCATGCATGCCGACGGCGCAGGCACAAAATCCAGTCTTGCCTACATGTATTGGAAAGAGACGGGTGATCTTTCTGTATGGAAAGGCATAGCGCAAGATGCACTCATCATGAACACTGACGATCTGCTATGCGTCGGAGCTGTAGACAACATACTTGTATCTTCAACCATTGGACGTAACAAGATGCTCATTCCTGGAGAGGTTATCTCCGCCATCATCAACGGCACAGACGAACTCCTCACCGAAATGCGCAAGATGGGCATTGGCATATATGCCACAGGAGGTGAAACGGCCGACGTGGGCGACCTTGTGCGCACCATCATCGTTGACTCCACCGTCACATGCCGCATGAAACGCAGCGATGTCATCGACAACGCAAACATTCGTCCAGGCGATGTCATCGTAGGCTTGTCATCATGTGGACAAGCCACTTACGAGAAGGAATACAATGGAGGCATGGGCAGCAACGGTCTTACATCAGCCCGCCATGATGTCTTTGCCAAATATCTCGCTGAGAAATATCCCGAATCATTCGACAAGGCTGTGCCCGATGAGCTTGTCTACTCAGGTTCATACCATCTGACTGACCCTGTCGAGGGAGCACCCATCAATGCAGGTAAACTTGTTCTCTCCCCAACCCGCACCTACGCTCCTGTCGTCAAGAAGATGCTTGACGAGATGAGAGCAGACATCCACGGCATGGTACACTGCACAGGCGGTGCACAAACCAAAGTGCTCCACTTCGTAGGCGATGACTGCCGCGTCATCAAGGACAACATGTTCCCCGTTCCGCCACTCTTCAAGGCCATCGCTAAGGAATCAGGCACAGACTGGGCCGAGATGTACAAAGTCTTTAATATGGGACACCGACTTGAAGTCTACATCTCTCCCGAAAACGCACAGAAAGTCATCGACATCAGCAAGTCATTCAACATTGACGCACAAATCGTAGGACATATTGAGAAAGGTCAAAAATCGCTGACTATCAAGTCTGAGTTTGGTGAGTTTTCTTACTAAATAGACATATCCACTTATTGATTTACACCCACATAGTCCCTACATACATATATTCTTTTACCGATGGAAATATTAGAGAAGCTCGAAGGACTGGTACCTCGTTTCGAGGAGGTATCAACCCTCATCACAGACCCAGACGTCATAGCTGACCAAAAACGTTACGTTCAGCTCACCAAGGAATACAAGAACTTGGAGGACATCATGAAAGCCCGCCAAGAATATATCAATGCTGTCAAAGGACTTAAAGAAGCAAAAGACCTGCTTGCCAATGAAGACGACGCAGAAATGAAAGAGATGGCGCGAGAGGAGATCGCTGCCAACGAGAGACGCATTCCTGAACTTGAAGAAGAAATCAAACTTCTCCTCATCCCAGCAGACCCCGAGGACAGCAAGAATGTCACTCTCGAAATCCGCGGCGGCACAGGAGGAGACGAGGCTGCCCTCTTTGCCGGCGACCTCTTCCGCATGTACTCCAAATTCTGCGAGATTAAGGGATGGCATCTTACTGTTTCTTCCATATCTGAAGGCGCTGTCGGTGGCTTCAAGGAAATCGTCGCTAACATCACAGGCGAAAACGTCTACGGTACACTCAAATACGAATCTGGGGTACACCGGGTACAAAGAGTGCCAGCCACAGAAACACAAGGACGCGTCCACACCTCAGCAGCTACCGTAGCCGTACTGCCAGAAGCAGAGCCATTCGACGTGCAGATTAACGAAGGTGAAATAAAATGGGACACCTTCCGCAGTTCAGGAGCAGGAGGACAGAATGTCAACAAGGTCGAGTCTGGAGTGCGAGCCCGCTACATGTGGAAAAATCCAAACACTGGCGAAACAGAGGAAATCCTCGTCGAGTGTACAGAAACACGTGACCAGCCAAAGAACAAAGAGCGCGCGCTCGCTCGCCTGCGCACATACATCTATGATAAGGAGCACCAAAAATACATCGATGATATAGCGTCACGCCGCAAGACCATGGTGTCTACAGGCGACCGTTCGGCAAAGATACGCACCTACAACTATCCGCAGGGACGCATCACCGACCACCGCATCAACTACACTATATATAATCTCTCAGCCTTCATGGATGGCAATATCCAGGATTGTATCGACCACCTCATCGTAGCCGAAAACGCAGAGCGACTCAAAGAAGCAGAACTATAAGGCTATACACTATATTATGTAAAACAATAAAGCCACATCAACAATGACACGTCAACAACTTATCACCCAGATTTTCCAGAAGAAGACATTTCTCTGTGTCGGCCTTGACACCGACATCAAAAAGATACCATCCCATCTTCTCACAGAAGAAGATCCTATCTTCGCATTCAACAAGGCCATCATCGATGCCACAGCACCATACTGCATAGCCTACAAACCCAACCTCGCCTTCTACGAGAGCATGGGCGTGAAAGGATGGATCTCATTCGATAAAACTATCTCATATCTCAACGACAACTACCCCGACCACTTCATCATAGCAGATGCCAAACGCGGAGACATAGGCAACACCAGTGCCATGTACGCTCGCACATTCTTCGAAGAGATGAACCTCGATGCCCTCACTGTAGCTCCTTACATGGGCGAGGACAGTGTCACCCCATTTCTCCAGTACCCAGGCAAATGGGTCATCCTTCTCGCCCTCACTTCCAACAAGGGCAGCCATGACTTCCAACTCACTACAGACTCAGAGGGTGAACGTCTATTCGAGAAGGTTCTGCGCAAGAGCCAGGAGTGGGGCAACGCAGATAACATGATGTATGTCGTCGGTGCCACGCAGGGACAGATGTTTGAGGACATCCGTAAAGTCGCGCCAAACCATTTCCTCCTCGTCCCTGGCATAGGAGCACAAGGAGGCAGCCTTGAGGAAGTGTGCAAGTATGGCATGACCAAAGACTGCGGCCTCATCGTCAACTCCTCACGCGCTATCATCTACGCCGACAAGACAGAGAACTTTGCCAACGTAGCCGCACAGGAAGCCATGAAGGTAGCCCAACAGATGGCTGCCATTCTCAATGCATCCAAGGCATAACCAACTCCCAAATGAGTGAACTCACAAAATACATCAACATACGAGGCGACAGGGTCAACAACCTAAAAAACATTGACATCCGCATCCCACACGACAAACTCATTGTCATCACAGGAGTCAGCGGCAGCGGCAAATCATCACTCGCCTTCGACACTCTCTATGCCGAAGGACAAAGACGCTACGTAGAAAGCCTATCCACCTATGCCAGGCAGTTTCTCGGACGCATGGCCAAACCTGACTGCGACTTCATCGAGGGCATATCACCAGCCATAGCCATCGAGCAAAAAGTGATCAGCAGCAACCCTCGCTCCACCGTGGGCACCAGCACCGAGATATACGACTACCTGCGCATGCTCTTCGCCAGAATAGGCCATACATTCTCACCCGTCAGCGGCAGGGAAGTGCGCAAAGACACAATCAGCGACATCGTACACTACATGAATGAACACGAAGAGGGTAAACGTTTTATGGTGCTTACCCCTCTTATCGTTCGTGCAGGCAGGACACTACGCGAGCAGCTTGACATAAACTACAAAACAGGCTTCCAGCGCGTCATGATGAACGGAGAGATAATGCGCATCACAGACTTCATGACAGACGAGCGCAGTGTCAACAACACCGCCACCATCTACACAGTGATTGACCGCCTCAAGGCAAGCAACGACAAAGCCACAGCAAACAGACTCGCCGATTCTTCCAACACAGCCCTCTATGAGGGAGAAGGCAAGTGCATCCTTCTCTTCGAAGGAGAAGAACCAAGGGATTTCTCGCTCAAATTTGAGGCTGACGGCATAGCATTCGAAGAACCCACAGACCAGATGTTCTCTTTCAACTCTCCCGTCGGAGCATGCCCAACATGCGAAGGCTACGGCAAGGTCATCGACATCGACGAGAGCCTGGTCATTCCAAACCCAGACCTCTCCGTCTACGAAGGCGCCGTCGTCTGCTGGAAGGGAGAGAAGATGTCAGAATGGAAGAAAGAGTTTGTCCGCACAGCCGAGCGTTACGATTTTCCCGTCTTCACCCCCTATTGCCAACTAACCCAGCAACAAAAAGACTTTCTATGGCATGGAGTACCAGAAGTCAACGAATGGGGCAATGTATCTATATGTATCGATGAGTTCTTCCGCATGCTTAAAGAGAACCAGTATAAGATACAATACAGAGTAATGCTCGCCAAATACCGCGGCAAAACCATCTGCCCCACATGTCATGGCCAACGGCTCAAAAAGGAATCGCTTTACGTCAAGATAGGAGGCAAGAACATAGCCGAACTGTGCAACATGCCCATTGAAAATTTGCGAGAATTCTTCCACCAACTCCAAGTCACCCCACACGACGCCGAAATAGCCAAGAGACTGCTCATAGAGATAAGCAACAGACTACAGTTCCTTGTAGATGTTGGCCTCGGCTATCTAACCCTGTCAAGACCCAGCAACACGCTCTCTGGAGGTGAGAGCCAACGCATCAACCTCGCCACCAGCCTTGGTTCCTCACTCGTAGGCAGCATGTATATACTCGACGAGCCCAGCATAGGCCTCCACTCACGAGACACCCACCGCCTCATCAAAGTGCTCAAGCAACTTCAACAATTGGGCAACACAGTCATCGTCGTCGAACATGACGAGGAGATAATGCGCGCAGCCGACTACATCATCGACATCGGTCCCGACGCAGGCCGACTGGGAGGAGAAATCATGTATGCTGGCCCACCAATATGGAAGAAAGAAAGCCAACCTGACGTGCAGCGACAATCACATACAGTAGATTACCTCACAGGAGCAGAACGCATATCTGTGCCTGAGACACGCCGGCCATGGAACAATTTCATCAGCATACACAACGCTCGCGCCAACAACCTCAAAGGCATAGATGTCAAGATACCGCTCAATGTGATGACATGCGTCACTGGAGTCTCGGGCTCAGGCAAATCAACCCTTGTGAGAGACATACTATATTTGGCTCTACGACGCAAACTCGAAGCTTCGTCAGACAAACCAGGACTCTTTTCCAATCTCGATGGCGACGTTGCCTCGATTAAACACGTAGACTTCATCAATCAAAACCCAATCGGAGTATCCTCACGTTCCAATCCCGTCACCTACGTCGGAGCATGGGACGAAATACGCAAACTGCTCGCCAACCAACAGCTGGCCAAGCAGTTCGGCTACACTCCAGCATACTTCTCCTTCAACACCGAAGGAGGACGCTGCGAGGAATGCAAAGGTGAAGGAACCATCAAGGTGGAGATGCAGTTCATGAACGACCTTGTCCTCGAATGCGACCACTGCCACGGCAAACGATTCAAGAAAGACATTCTCGAAGTCACTTACAAAGGGTACAATGCCTACGACCTGCTCAACATGACGGTAAACCAAGCCATAGAGTTCTTCACCCTACAAAAGCAGAACAAAATTGTGGCAAAACTCAAGCCCCTGCAAGATGTAGGACTCGGCTACATCAAACTCGGACAAACATCATCCACACTCTCAGGAGGCGAGAACCAGCGCATAAAACTGGCCTATTACCTCAGCCAAGAGAAGGCGCAGCCCACAATGTTCATTTTCGACGAACCAACCACAGGCCTCCACTTCCACGACATACACAAACTTCTCGATGCCTTCAATGCCCTCATAACGCGCGGACATACAGTCGTCATCATCGAGCACAACATGGATGTCATCAAATGTGCCGATTACGTCATCGACCTCGGACCAGAAGGAGGTGAAGAAGGTGGCCGCATCATAGCAACAGGCACACCAGAGGACATCGCCCGCTGCCACGATAGCTATACAGGGCAATTTCTCAAAGAGAAACTCAACAAATGACAACAGAAAAAACCACACAGAAGGGACGCGTTCTCTCCGTGTGGTTTTCATTTTTGAAACAATTAACACAACTTTTATCCAGAGAATCAAAACAAAACAAAAAAAACTTTGTACCTTTGCACATTATTGATTAACTAACAACCCACTAAACCTAACAACACCCCATGATAAAGCAACTATCCGCGATCCTCATCGGGCTCTTGCTTCTCACACCTTCCGCATCTGCCCAGCATTTCGATGAATACTTCGAAGATGCCACACTACGCATAGACTACGTCTTTGCAGGCAATGCCAAAGAACAGCACATATACCTCGATGGACTCATGAAACAAGATAAATGGGCAGGAAGAAAGAACAGACTTGGCGAGGTCTTCCTGCGCGGCAACGGCCAGCTCACTGTCAGAGACCATGCCTCCCAGCAGATTATCTACACATGGTCCTTCTCCACCCTCTTCCAAGAGTGGCTGCAATATGACGAGGCCAACAAGGTAAGCAAGGCCTTCGACACATCCTACAACATACCATTTCCTAAACACCCCATAGACATCAACGTCACTTTGACCGACAACCGAGGCAAAGTCACCACAGAGATGACACACACCGTTGACCCATCCGACATCCTCATCCGCCACATCGGAGATAACAGCATACCATTCCACTACATTTGGAAAGGCAAAACTGGCAATGCCACCACCAAAGCCACACCAGCAGAAACTGTACGCAACGGCAACGGACGCAACTTCAAGCCAACGACATACGACCCACTCGCTGATGTCAACATCACCGACTGCATAGACCTCGCCATCGTAGCAGAAGGCTACACAGAGCAAGAAATGGGCAAGTTCTACGAAGACTGCCAGCGAGCCACCGACGCTCTCTTTGCCCGCGAACCATTCAGTTCCATGAAAGACCGATTCAACATCGTTGCCGTGGCAGCACCATCAGAAGCCAGCGGCCCGACAGTACCCCACCAAGGCATCTGGCACTCCACAGCCACAGGCAGCCACTACGACACCTTCTATTCTGACAGATACCTCATGTCACAGGAGATGCACAAGATTTATGACATACTCTCTGGTGTGTCCTTCGAACACGTCATCGTCCTGGTCAACTCCGACACATACGGCGGAGGCGGCATATACAATCAGGTGACATACTCAACCACCAACCACCCCACCTTCAAAGAGGTTCTCGTACACGAATTCGGCCATGCCTACGGTGGCCTTGGCGATGAATACGCCTATGACGACATGGACACAGAATGGTATCCATCAGACACAGAACCATGGGAGCCCAACATCACCACACTCGCTGATTTCAATTCCAAATGGGCCGACCTCATGCCCAAGAAACAGCCAATTCCGACACCGCCCGACCCTAAAGTGCCAGACTTCAAAACCATAAACAGAAATGACCCCAAGGCCATGGAGCTACTCAACAGATGCACCCAAGTCGTCGGAGTCTTTGAAGGAGCTGGCTACCAGACCAAAGGCTGCTACCGCCCAGCACAGGAGTGCCGCATGAAAATAAACGAAGTCGAAGACTTCTGCCCCGTCTGCTCCCGTGCCATCCGCCGCATCACAGATTTCTACACCAGCAAGTAATAAAGACCCACAGCCTTGCAACAAAACTCCCAAAGCTCCCAGCCCAATACCCCCAAAAACATCCCCCACCCTCCCCCAAAAACATCACCCCAAAGCTCATCAAACTCATCAACATTCCAAGCTCCCCATTCCTGCTCCTTCCTGTGTTTCAGGCTTCCCAAGCCTGCCCCCTCAAAAAATAGCAATTAATTAACTAAAAAACAGCCCCAACCTTTATGAGATTCAGACACACACTCCTCTCATTCCTGCTCGCCATAGGCCTCACAGCCTTCGCAGCCAATGAGACCCAAACAACAGACCAAGTATCCTCGTCCATCAGCCTCACAACCGACGTGGACTACATCATCACAGCCACCGAGCCCTTCGCAACAGCTGGCAGCGTCGACATTGTCAACACAGACCATGCCGTCCTCATCTTCACCAGTGTCAAGCCCAGCAAAGTCATCTCCTCCTGGCTATCCCACGTCTATATCAACAGCGAGCAAGCCGTCAACGGCGAAAACTGCCAAGTCAAGATGTACGACCGAGGAGCCATCATCCTTCCCTACGGAAAAGACTGCGCACCACTCACCTGCTACACCGAGCCGAACTTCGAGGGAGAGTCATGCAACACCTACACAGAAGGCCACTCTGGCGGTTTCATGAAAACCCTCACCACAGACCAACTCAACAACCAGATCAGTTCCTTCAAGCTCAAACGCGGCTACATGGTCACCTTCGCCATCGGCACAGCAGGCTGGGGCTACAGCCGCTGCTTCATCGCCGACAAGGAAGACCTCGAAATCAAGACACTGCCCGCCATCCTCAACAACAAGATTTCATCCTACAGAATCTTCAAGTGGAATAACTTCAACAAGAAAGGCCTTGCCGACTGGCTCGACCCCACACCTCTCACCGCCGTCGATGCATACGCCAGCTACACATGGGGCGTAGGCAAAGATATGGGTCCTGATTTCGAGTGCATAGCCAACCATATATACGAAGACTGGCCATCAGCGGCAGCCTGCGGCAGCCAAGACTTCGCCTGTCACATGAAGACCAACAACGAACCCAAAAATCAAAGCGATGACCACCCACAAGACCTCGAAGAAATCCTTGGCAACTGGCAGAACCTCATGCGCACAGGCATGCGCCTTTGTTCTCCATCATCATGGGACGGCAGTGACTACTGGAACGGAGAAGGCTTCATCAATACATTCCTCGACTCCATCGACGCACGCGGCTGGCGCTGCGACATCGTTGACGTTCACTGCTATTGGCCATCAGGCAACTTCGGCCACCTCGAAGGCCAATGGTGGCCAAAGATGCAGCGCCCCATGTGGATTTCCGAATGGGTATGGGGAGCATCATGGAACCATAACGGCGCATTCGCAGATGGAGTTACAGAAGCACAGAACGCAGAAGCACTCAAAGGCATACTTAACACTCTCAACAATTCAGTCCACGTAGAACGTTACTTCTATTGGAACGGAGAGCGTGACCCATCCAAAATATACAAAAATGGCGCACTCACCGCAGCTGGCAAGGTCTACGCAGCCACCAATCCAGGCATAGGCTACAACGCTGGCTACCAATTCACACCAAAGGAGACACGCCTCACCGCCCCATCCAACTTCGCCGCCACCTATGACCGCAAGACGGGACAGGTAGTCCTCACATGGGACGATGCCAACGGTGAACTCTCTGAGACCATCAACGTGCAATGCAAGAAACCAGGTTCAATCAGCTACACCACCATCGCCACAGTCACTCCAAAGGACAAGACAAGCAACAGCGGAGCCTCATACAAATATACCGATGAAGTGGACGAACCAGGCACATACACCTACCGCATACAGGTAGTGGCATACAACAATGCCAAATTCACCACCTCTGATGCAATCATAAACGCTGCTCCTGCGCAAGGCACAGAAACCTTTCAGCACGGTCGCCTCACCATGGCTGACACAGAAACAGCCAAAACATACTTCTCCGAGTCCTTCGAGACAGCCCCCCACGTCTTCCTCGGCTCCATCACCAACTCTAACACCACCTTCTACTCAGGCAACAACCTTAGCGCGACAAACCGCGACAATTTCACTTTCCAATTCGTGCCATGGTTGACAAGCAAAGCTACAACTCTCGCCAAACCCGAAGAACTTCCCTTCCTTGCACTCATGGAAGGCCATTACAAGTATGGCAACCTCGACTGTGAAGTAAAGAAAGTACAATCCAACGCTGCCAGCTCAAACCTGTGGACTGACGAGACGGTCGTCACCTTCGACAAACCCTTCCCTGAAGGAGTCACACCTGTCGTAATGACCGAACTTCTCAAGCCAAGCTATGCCACAGCCAGCACCAAGGCCACCTCACTGACCGTACGCGTCTACGATGTAACCAACACAGGCTTTAAGTTCATCGTCTACCCAGAAGACGCCTCCGAACGCAAAGTCATCCTCAAGCAAAACCTATGCTACATCGCCATTACACCAGGCTTCGCCAACATCGACGAGGAGAGCGGCATCATGATAGCCGCTGGCAACGGACAAGACAACCCCATATATGGTTCCATAGCAAATGAAAACTCATTAAAAGTAGAGCAGTACAACAAAGCCTCAGGACAAAATGAGACAGAGACACTCCGCCTCAAGACACCAACAATCCTTACCTCGCTTCAGACAAACAACTACCCATCGGCCTCAATGCTCCGCCGTACCAACATCACAGAAAAGGACGAGCAGAACAACACATGGACAACAGGTGTCAAAATCAAGCGCATCTGCGACCACAACATAACCGTTGACGGCACAGAGATACCCTCAACATCAGGCCTCGACAAATATGCCGCCTACCGTGACAACCTCGGATGGATAGCCATTGCACCTTACGCAGAAGGCGGTTCACGCCCTACAGACATCGACACATCCATCGACAGTCCACAATCAGCGCAACAGCTCAATGTCCGCATCATCGAAGGACGCATCTATGTAGAAGGCTACAACACATTCAAGGTCACCACAGCCTCAGGCATGGAGCTTCCATCCGACAAGCCCCTCCCCACAGGCATCTACTTCGTCAGTGCAGGAGGCAATACAACCAAGATTTTCGTGAAATAACCAGCGCATACACACCATTACATCCGACAGCGTGCTCAAAATCCAACAATCACGCTATTTCTCGCCAAGCCCACACCCACCAACGAGCAAGCTCACGAGGGGTTGTGGGCTTGCTCGTTAGGGGTTGTGAGCAGACTCATTTGGGGTGTTGAGCCTGCTCATTTGAGGTGTTGAGCAGGGCAAAAATATTTCATCGTATAAAAATTGGGCGCATGTGAAAACTTCCGTGGCAAAAAGACGGCAGCCTAACCAAAGATGGTGCATACACGATACAGAAAGAATG
>JAXJBE010000241.1:0-4218 GCA_036303125.1 Bacteroidaceae bacterium | reverse complement strand
GACATATTCTTTCGACTGCTAACGAAACGACCACAACGTTTTGCGGACTGTTTACCAAAGGATTGGGGCGATGGTTACGATAATGTGATGCTCAATGTGACCACCGAGAATCAGACGAGAGCTGACGAGCGTTTACCTATTCTTGTTGATACACCTGCCAAGCATCGTGGATTCATGGCAGCTCCCTATATAGGCCCTGTTGATGCGGAAGAATACCTACGAACAGGACTTATAGAAGAGGTACTATGTGGTGGTGAGAACTATGATGGTGCGCGTCCTTGCCACTATGAATGGGTCAAGCTACTGAGTGACCAATGCCGACAATATGACGTGACTTTCAACTTCATTGAGACTGGTACCGTCTTTGTGAAAGATGGCAAGACGTATCGCATACCGAACAAACGCATACAGAGCCAGCAAGCCTTTCAGTCAGGTCTCAGCTACCAAGGTCGCAAAGTTCCTCGTATGCTGAGAATGCCAGAAGGCACTTTATTTGGAACGGACATTATCTCACCAGAACCATTCTTCCGTGCTCATTGCTCTACGTGCGGTAGCCGTATGACCTGCAATGGATGCAGCAACTGCGGAGCATGTGACGAAGAATAACATCATTCAATTAAACAAGATTATTTGCACTATGGGATATAGATATAGAATGAGTCAAGACGAGCTTGCATATACTTACGAACATGCTCAGGCACGAATGGATGCACATCCAGAATATGCGGACAAGCATAAAAAGATAGTTCAAGCACATTCCTTTTTCAAAAGTGAGAAAGAGGCTTTGCAAGCTGCAATCGAACAAAGGAAGAACAACCAATGGGGCTGTCAGATTTGGGCAATGATAGAGAAAACCGATGGAGTTTACCGTATTCTGAACCATTGGCTTGTAACGGACGATGGAAAAATCAAACAGTCTGCTGAGTACATAGGAATGGCTCTTATTTATGATGAAACAAGACTTGAAAGAATCATCAATAATGACGTAAAGATTGATGATATAATTGCTTATGATTGAGAAGAACGTAACAGCTGCTACTGCTGATGAAAAGATAAAACAGCTATATGAAACGGCATTCCCAGAAGGCGAACAAACCCCTTGGAAGGACTTGATGTGCCTGGTTGAGGAAATGCCGTTGGATTTCACTGCATACTACGATGGTGAAGAGTTCATTGGCTTCACCATCGTCTATCCACGTAAGTCTATCAACTGGTTCTGGTACTTTGCCGTGTGCGAAAAGCTACGGGGCAAAGGCTATGGTCAGAAGATACTTACTCAGATGATAGAACACTATAAGGGACAATCCTTTGTCCTGGACATGGAAAGCCCAACGCAGGTCAGTGAGAATATTGACCAACGCAAACGCCGTCAGAATTTCTATCTTCGCAACGGCTTTAGGGACACAAATGTCTATCGTACCTACAACGACATCACCATGACAATAATGATGAGGGGTGAAGGTACGTTCAACATGAAGGATTGGGATGACATCATCCACGAACTGCAACAGTTCTGGTGGCCTGACGACATCGAAGAAGAGTAGTGTGGCTCTTTGCCAGACTGCTATCTGTCACGTCTAAAGTCATTCCTGCTATCACCTCTCCACCATGCACTAAGCACGAGGAAGATGACGCGGAAGACTATGACGATGATAATAATGCTTCCAATATCACCCATAAATCATACTTTTAGATTTCAAAACACATTCACTATAGGGATGTTCTGAGCCATTGCCTTACGAATGGTGTAGAACGTTCCACCTTTCTCTCGACCATCATAATAGCCTATGAGCTTAGAGGAGTTGTTCACCATGAACTCATCCCTGTCCAAGAAACACCTTGGATAATAACTCTCACTGAGCACAATCACATCATCAGCAACCTCCAGCAACCTGTCATATCGCTTTCGGTCATAGAAACTGAAACGACTGGCTTGACCCTTGAAGGGAATTGCAGCTATCAATGTGATGTCGGGATAGCTACGTTTCAGTGAAACGATCGCTTCTGCCGCCATCATATCAAACCCAATGGCAAAGCCGGATATGAAATTTCGGATGCCCTGCCCATAAGCATCAAGCACAGCATTTGAAAGCCGCTTCTTGACGTGTTCCCTCTGTGAAGCATCGACAAAGCGATGCCCAGTAAAGGCGGCTGTTGCCGCCCTGCTAAATTTTCTTTGTTCCATATAATCATCAATAAGTTGGTACATATCTATATGAAGTCTTTCCAAGGAAGATGCCATTAGTTACGTGTGCTCCGACACTCTCCAACTGCGCTGCATAGGCACAAAAGGACGTTCCCGTAGTCACCACATCATCCCAAACACATACAATTTTGTTCTTAAAGAAACTTGCATCTACCTCTATGGTGTTGCTCTCTTCAAGTCGCTTGGCACGAACCTCTTTCTTCATCTTTGTGCCATGAACTGCAGACCGCTCTCCATTGACCTTGACATGGGAAAAACCATCGATGGCTCCCGACAACTGACATACAAGTGCAGAGAAAGCCTTGTTGCGTGTCTCGTTGCGCTCTTGGCTACTTGCAGGGACACATGAGAAAACCACCTTTCCAATCTTGCGCCCGAACTTTCTTACAAGTTCCTTTGCTACGAACTGAGCCACTTGGGGCTGATTGCAGCCATCCTTGAAATCAAAGATAGTCTGTCGGTCGAATACGCCATCTATGCCCACATTCTTGATGCGAGTTGGATAGTAACGGAGGAAACTGCTGAGTTCCTTGTCCTCTTGACCCTTGATGAAAACCTTGACCATGTTCATTGCCGTTTCGTTTTTTATTTCCCTTTCATTAAATCCTTTCGGACTGTGACCAGGGAAGATTTTTTCTGCCCCCAGAAGTGCGGTAACGGCAATAAGGCAAGTCTGCTGTGAAGAATACTCTTTTCAGCGAAAAGGAAGATTGTTCACAAAGCACGACTTGCTATTTGACGCGGACGTGGTAACTTCGCAGAAAAAACTTTCCGCTGTCACTTGTCCGACATGGAGATTGGTGAAACCATCAAGTGAACTGTAGTTCATGTATAGTTCAAGAGTATTAACCTGCAAGGATATTATAACAGCCATTTCGCCCTTCGGAACCGTCATCTGAAGGGCGAAGCAGCCATTCAAGGCATCGTTCCACAATCTTTAGTGTTATGTCAGATACCATTCATTGATATTCCATACCTCAATGTCATAGTTGGTTTCATAGCCTTGTGTCTGATAGGCAAACTCCAGTTCTTTGCGGAGTCTACGTCTAACTTCGGCTTCCAACACTCTTTTGGAGGTCTTTTCAATCTCTTCTTCACTGAAGAACTCGTCCAGCTCTATGCGGTGGTTCTTCACGATGGCATTCACGGCTGCCCATTTGCTGGTGAAAACTCCTGCACATTCTCGATGGCTCGTGCTGTGCCATGCGTCTGTTTCATAAACTACAAAAATCTGTTTCATAATGGTTGGTTATTATTGGGAATAGGCAGCGGAGTTGCCACCTATCCCCAAAGTGATTTACTTTCCTATTTCGGAAATGATGAAGTCCAAATGACCTGCAAAGATTTCGTCAATATCAATCTCGTGCTCGTTACCTCGGTCATTCTTCTCGTCGCCAATGATGGTGAAATATCCGTCCTTGTCAACTCTGACAGAAAGGATAACCACATCACATGGCTCATCATAGTCATAAGCTGCAACGATGGGACATTCACCCTCAAAGTGCCATTCATAGCCATCATCCACCTTTTCGCCACGAAGTCTGAGCTTTGCGGCAAGTTCCTCCTGCTCACGGTGCTTGACCTCCTGCACACTGTCATAGATGGAAAAGTCTTTGAGTTTCCCTTGACGGACAAAGTGCAACTCTTCGCCATCCGAATGACATATGCCGTATTCATGGAACTGCACCGGCACGAAGTCGATGGGTGCTGCCATCCAAGAAATGTTGTTGAGTGAATAGTCATGCTCTGCCAAGAACTGCTCGATGTCCTCTTCAATCATGTGGTCGGGAACGTTCAAAACCTCGATGCGCACATTTGCGCTGTCCATTACGATAATCTTCATAATCTGATGCGTTTATAGGGTTATACATTAGTCTTTGTCATAGAGCCGTGAGAGAAACGCTTGTAGTTCTGCGTCCTCAATCTCTGCAAGGGTGCAAGGCTTGAAATCCTTGTCCTGCTCAATCCTCAAAGTGCCAAGTCCGTACTCGCTTGCATCATAGGTGATACTT
>JAXJBE010000240.1:0-7094 GCA_036303125.1 Bacteroidaceae bacterium | reverse complement strand
GTATGAGAGAAAGGTTCTCCACGCCTCCAAGTCCTTCGGAAACTGCCCATTGGACAAAATCATCCCACACTTCACCTGCTCCGACCTTTACCAGCACCTGGCTCTCCGACTCACTGACCTTCTCCATGCCCCTGATGGCGCTGTGGAGGACTGTGCCAGGATAATCGGCAGAGAAGAGCAGATTGCTGCCTCCGCCAATATGGAGGAATGGATGGACGAGCGAGGGTATGAGTTGCTGGAGCTGCTGCACGGTTGCATACTCGATGAATCGGCGGCAGCGCACATCTATGCCGAAGGTGTTGTGCGCCAAAAGGCTATAGTCGTATAATTCCTTTATCATAAAATAAGTAGGGGTTCTTAAAAGTGCGAATTTTCGCCAAGCCAGAGTGAACTTGTTTTCTCTGGCTTGGCGAGAATTCGTTAAAAATCTGCCTGCCAGAACATTTCTCGCACAGCCTAATATTCAATCTCCGTCAGCCTCCACTCATCGCCGTCCTTGGCAAAGCGGAACTTTGTCAGCATGCCATTGCTTATGCCTTCGAGCATGAGCGTCTTGCGGTTCTGGCTTATGCAGGTCTGGCCATAGTTCATGTTGACGAGCATCTTGTCCTCAAGCGGAAAATCTTGCTTCATCTCCATCCATTCGTCCGCGTCCACATAGCGTTCCTCCGGGTCTGACTCGCCATCGTCGGCTATGAGCACAAGCTTTATTGGCTCAGTGATGGATTTGCGCTGGAAGACACTGTCTGTCACGAAGCACGTGTAAAAATCGAGGAAACCAGCATTGGGAGTGTCTTTTATGCGCTTGCGCACAATGTCATGGAGCCTCCATTGACCATGTTCCCGGTCAAAATTGCATTTCTCCACATCCCCGTCCGCAAGATTGTACCATTCGATGGCGACATGCGTCAGCGACGTGTCCTTCTGCAACTCAAGGTCACTCTCCCTCTCATATATTACATAGTAATAATCATTGTCGAGAAAATGATTCATCGCCTTCCACTCCCCCTTGCCCAAATAGTGCACTTCATCACCATCCCGCATGGCAAGAGGCTGGACAACCCTCTGGGCCTGGAATTTAGGGTCCTCAATAAAATTGAAAAAGAAGTCACTAAACAATATGTCGGCCGCTACGGGTGGCACTTCATCTTCAAAGAGATGTATCGTGTCTTCGGCGAAGACCTCTGCAGAGTCCTCCTCCTCACCTTCTTCTTCAGCATACGAATTTGTCATCTTGGAATCGCCGCACGACATCAAGAGACAGGCAAAAGCCGCAGATGCGCTTATTAACTTTCTCATATAACAGTGTCATAGAAATCGGATGCAAAGTTAAATAATTATTAGGATATAGAGTCACGAAAAGGTATTTTATATTTAAAGCAAGCTGTTTTTCGCCATATTTATGCCTGCTGTAGCATTTAATCATAGCGAAACGACATCTGTTTCACAATAAATAACTAACTTTGCAAAGATTTTTGTGAGCCGCACGCCCATGACACCGTGCTGTGGGCAATGAACGTGCGCTTGACATTTATATAACATCAATCCATATCAACAATAACGACACACCATGTTAGGAAGAATACAAACATTGCTCAACGAAGTAGACGGACTCCACGCGCAGACAGCTGAAGAGATCGAACAGCTCCGCATCAAATATCTCAGCAAAAAGGGACTCATCACTGCCCTCATGGCAGATTTCCGTACCGTGCCCGCCGACCAGAAGAAAGAGATTGGCATCAAGATAAACCAGCTCAAAGACAGGGCGCAGGAAAAAATCAACAGCCTGCGCGACGCCTTCGCTGTGCAGGAGACAGATACAGCCCATCTTGACATCACACGCACGGCCTACCCTATCCCGCTCGGCACACGCCACCCGCTCACCATCGTCAAGAATGAAATCATAGACATATTCTCACGTCTCGGCTTCTCGCTCGCCGAGGGTCCAGAGGTGGAGGACGACTGGCATGTGTTCTCTTCCATGAACTTCGCCGAAGACCACCCCGCGCGAGACATGCAGGACACATTTTTCGTGGAGGCACACCCCGACATCATACTGCGCACACACACCAGCTCGGTGCAGGCGCGTGTCATGGAGAAGCAGCAACCTCCTGTGCGTGTGCTCTGCCCAGGACGCGTCTACCGCAACGAAGCCATCTCCGCTCGCGCCCACTGCTTCTTCCACCAGGTCGAGGGGCTCTATGTTGACGAGAAAGTCAGCTTCACCGATCTCAAGCAGGTGCTCCTGCTCTTCGCCAAGGAAATGTTTGGCGAGGACACGCAGATACGCCTCCGCCCATCCTACTTCCCATTCACCGAACCAAGCGCAGAGATGGATGTCAGCTGCACCCTCTGCAAGGGCAAGGGATGCAACATGTGCAAGGGGTCTGGATGGCTCGAAATCTTGGGCTGCGGCATGGTGCACCCCAACGTGCTTGAGGCCAATGGCATCGACTCAAAGAAATACAAGGGATATGCTTTTGGCATGGGCATAGAGCGCATAGCCAACCTCCGCTATCAGGTAAAGGATCTCCGACTCTTCTCCGAGAACGACACCCGCTTCCTCAAGGAGTTTGAGGCAGCCAACTAAACAGTATTAGGGTGCTTAGTCGTTTATCTTAGGATGCTTGCCCATTTATCTTAGGATACTGACTTAGTACCGCAAACGTCCCTGATGGCAAGCCCCGCTTCCTATAGCGAGAAATCGCACTTTTAAGAACAACTACTTGCAAACAATACGACAATTCAACAATTCGCCCCGCATATTGTGACGTCAATATGCGGGGCTATATCATTATTTTGCACAGGCGCAGCAATTCTATCTGTTGTAACGTTGAGAAGAAGTGCTCTGCCGCACAAACAAGCACAATCCCGAAAAAAAAGAAAAGGCATCTCGTTTCGCAACGTGACACCTCCATGTAAAATCCTGTTGGGTATTAGTTTTAAGGTAAAAAAGATTTGTTGTTTGGATAACGATGCAAAGTTACTACTTAATTCTAAATAAACAATGAATAAGTTGCTGAATTCCTCTATGAAGGGTTGTTTTTTTACACTTTTAGAGCTGAATATGCCTGTAAAGAGGAAAAACTTTTGTAATTTTGCATCCGATTACATGTTGAATGGCTTTTCAACACTCAACACATCATCTAAAGGATAAACGCAATGAGCACAGAAGTGAAAGAAGACATGATGAACGAAGAGGCAAAGAAGGCTTCGCTCAACTTCATCGAAGAACAGATAGTCAAAGACCTCGCCGAAGGCAAGAACGGGAAGAGAGTGCAGACACGCTTCCCCCCAGAACCTAACGGCTACCTCCACATAGGCCATGCCAAGGCCATAGCGCTCGACTTTGGAGTGGCGCAAAAATATGGCGGCGTGTGCAACCTGCGCATGGACGACACCAACCCGCAGAAGGAAGATACCGAATATGTGGAAGCCATCAAGAAAGATATCGAATGGCTCGGATTCAAGTGGAACAAGATACTCTATGCCAGCGACTACTTCCAGCAGCTATGGGACCTCGCTGTGGAACTCATCAAGGAGGGCAAGGCGTATGTCGACGAACAGACTTCTGAAGAGATTGCACAGCAGAAAGGCACGCCCACACAGCCTGGCACAGAGTCGCCATACCGCAACCGCCCCGTGGAAGAGAGCCTGCGCCTCTTCGAAGAGATGAACTCAGGCAACATGGAGCCAGGCAAGATGGTGCTCAGAGCCAAGATAGACATGGCCAGCCCCAACATGCACTTCCGCGACCCTATCATGTACAGAGTGCTCAACATGCCACACTGGCGCACTGGAAACAAGTGGAACGCATACCCCATGTATGACTACACCCACGGGCAATGCGACTACTGGGAAGGCGTAACACACTCTCTCTGCACACTCGAGTTCGTCAACCATCGCCCACTCTACGACCTCTTCGTGGACTGGGCCAAGACTGCTGGCCATGACGATCAGCCTCTCGATGACAACCGTCCGCGACAGACTGAATTTAACAAGCTCAACCTCACGCACATACTCCTATCCAAGCGCAATCTTCTCGTCCTCGTCAAGGAAGGCATTGTCAACGGATGGGATGACCCGCGCATGCCTACAATCTGTGGTTTCAGACGGCGCGGCTACAGCCCCGAAGGCATCATCTCTTTCATCAACAAGATTGGCTACACCAAGTTTGACGCGCTCAACCAGATGTCACTCTTTGAGGCAGCCGTAAGAGACGACCTCAACAAGCGCGCCATGAGAGTAAGCGCTGTCATTGACCCGGTAAAACTGGTCATCACAAACTTCCCCGAAGGAGAGACAGAGACTTACGCTGCCATCAACAACCCTGAGAACGAGGCTGACGGCACACACGAGATAGAGTTCAGCCGAGAGCTCTGGATAGAGCGCGAAGATTTCATGGAAGACGCTCCAAAGAAATTCTTCCGTCTCGGCCCAGGCAAGCAAGTGCGACTCAAAAACAGCTACATCATCCAATGTCCCGACAATCTTGAAGACTGTGTGGTCAAAGACGCTGATGGAAACATCGTGGAGATTCATGCCCAAATCATACCTGAGACCAAAACGGGACAGGCAAACAGCAACATGAAGATAAAGGGCAAGACAATCCACTGGGTCAGCTGCAACCACTGCCTCGAAGCCGAAGTGCGCAACTATGACCGTCTCTGGATGGTAGAGAATCCACGCGATGAAGTGGCTGCATACTCCAAAGCCAACGGTGACCTCAGAGGCATTGAAGCCATGCGCCCATTCCTCAACCCCAACAGCCTCGAGATTAAAAAAGCCTATGTCGAGAAATGGCTCGCCACACGCAAGCCCATGGACTACCTGCAGTTCCAGCGCATCGGCTACTATAACGTTGACCCAGATTCAACACCAGACCACCTCATCTTCAACCGCACCGTCGGACTTACTGACGCATGGAAGAAGATTAAATAAAAAAAAACAAACAACATGGCAGACAAATATTTCGAGACAGAACATTTCAAGCAACTACTCCATTCGTACGAAGACGACATGGCCAACAACCGCCCTGTGTACATGGAGGCTGATGACTTTGCTGACATAGGAGACTACTACCTCTCCGCCAACCGTCCCGAAGCAGCCGAGACAGTCCTCAACCAAGGACTTGCGCTATACCCTGAAGACGAGATGATTCTTCTTGTCCTCAACTCATGCCTAATCTTCCAGCGAAGATTTGACAAAGCGGAAGACCAGCTCAAGAAGGTAGACCCTGACACCCCTGACGCCATATACCAGCAAGGACAGATAGCCTTCGCCAAATATAATGACATAACTGAAGCTGAAGCGAAATGGCATCAGTGGATAGACCGAGTCCATGAGGACGACAGCAGCGATGATGCGCTGAGAGACTGCTATGTGCACATCGTTGCATCATATCTCGAACTTGTCGAGCCATCCGACACATGGCAGGAGGAACACAGAGGATGCGACCCCGCCCGACGATGGATTGAACTTTACATCCAACGTTTCCAGCCACTCGGCGACAATGACTATGACTCGCAACTCGCAGAACTAATCACTCCCGCCTCTCTATCAGACATGCTTGTGGAGGTGCTCAAACAAGTCCTCGAACGCAACCCGTACCTCAACGGAGGATGGACACGCATAGCAAGGGCATACGTCAATCTGGAACAGTATGAGGAAGCTCTCGAAGCAGCGGACTTCGCTCTCGCCATAAACGAGTCAGACCTCGACTCCCTCCTCACCAAGGCTCATGTCCTGCAAATGATGGACGAGAACAAGGCAAGCATCCCTTATTTCGAGAAATACATCGACTGCGGAGGCGACAAGACTCAGATCATCCCTCTCGCAAGCGCATACCTGTCTATCAAAAACACAGAGAAAGGACTCTCTTGGGCAAAGGCTCTCATTGACCAATTAGAAAGCGAGAACAGGAAATACACCAACACAAAGGAAGAGGACAAACCGCAGGCAGACTTCTACCAGTCTGTCTACGGAGGATTTCCCGAATACTATACGAGATGCATGATTGACCTGTCCACCATGTTTCTCAACAATGATTTCAGTCGGCTCGCCCTCAACTCAGCCATGCGGGCACTCAAATACCGCAGAGGCGACTCGGACCTCTTCTTCCACATCGGTGAATGCCTCCTCCACACGGGCCGCATAAAGACATCAAGCAAGGCTTTTGAACTGGCCTTTAGATATTCCAGCGATCCGGTCTGGACATGCCTCAGGATATCCATGAGTTTCTCGCAGGTTGACGCAGACGAGATGAGCAAGCAGCTTATCAGACTTGCCCTCACACTCTCCGAAAGCACCCCGCCCAGCAGCGAAGTGCTTTGCAAGGCATACCTCATGCAAGCTATCATCGGAATCAAGACGGTGGACAAGCAACTCTTCATAGAGGCTATAAACAATATCATTTCCCTCAAACAGGAAACCGCGACAATGATTCTCAGAAACATCTTCCCAAGCGACGTTCCGCCCAGCAAGTGGGAAGAATACGCTGATGAGCACTTCGACATAATGACAAAGAGACTCCGTGACGTCACCAGAAATATGGGTGGCCTTTAATAAACACACTTTAAGACACTACAACACTACACTCATGGTATATAACAAATTCAAAGGAATGGGCATAGCACTCATCACACCGTTCACCCAAGACGGCAATGTCGACTACACCGCACTCCGACGACTGCTCGACTACCAGCTGTCAAACGGTGTCGACTTCCTCTGCATCCTTGCCACAACAGCGGAGAACCCTACTCTCTCAGCCGAGGAACGCCAGCAGGTGAAAGAGCTTGTCGTAGAGAAAGTACAAGGCAGAGTGCCCATCCTCATGGGCTGCGGCGGCAACAACACAGCGGCCGTAGTCGAGTCCATAGCCAACGGCAACTTTGACGGAATTGACGGAATACTCTCCGTGTGCCCCTACTACAACAAACCATCGCAGGAAGGACTCTTCCAGCACTTCAAGGCCATAGCCACAGCAGCAGCCAAGCGTCAGCTCTCCGTTGTGCTCTACAACGTGCCGGGGCGTGTCGGAGTCAACATGACAGCAGAGACCACACTCAGGCTGGCCAACGAATGCGAGAATATAG
>JAXJBE010000239.1:0-21862 GCA_036303125.1 Bacteroidaceae bacterium | reverse complement strand
GAGGACTTAAGGACATCGTCTGCTCGGCCCACAAACCAGAAGTAGCCGTCTTCATCCATATAGGCAAGGTCTCCAGTGAAGTAATAGCCATCGTGCCAAGCCTTAGCTGTAGCCTCTGGATTGAGAAAATATTCACGGCTAAGGCCTATCGGCCTGCGACCGTCCACCCTGAGAGCTATCTCACCTTGCTCACCAACGGAAGCCTCTGTTCCATCAGGTTTGAGAAGATGAATGTCATACTGCGGCATGGGTAGTCCCATAGACCCAGGCTTAGTCTTCATCCACGGGGTGGTGGCAATGAGGCATGTAGTCTCCGTCTGTCCAAAACCCTCTTTGATTTCCAACCCTGTCACATCCAAAAACTTGTCGTAGACAGCCGAGTTGAGAGCCTCCCCCGCTGTCGTCACATGTTCCAGCGAACTGAGGTCAAACTTGCTCAAGTCTTCTCGAATCATGAAACGGTAGATGGTGGGAGGAGCGCAGAAACTGGTGATGCGATACTGCCCTATCTTGGTAAGTATGTCAGCTGGCGCAAACTTCTCATGGTCATAGACAAAGAGAGTCGCCCCTGCAATCCACTGCCCATACATCTTGCCCCATGTCGCCTTAGCCCATCCTGTGTCAGCCACAGTGAGATGAAGACTGCCCACATGAAGGTCATGCCAGTAAGCGGCAGTGCCTATGTGGCCAATAGGATATGTATGGTCATGCACCACCATCTTAGGTTGGCCACTCGTGCCAGAGGTGAAATACATGAGGACATAGTCAGAAGATTCTGTGACACGTCCACCCTTATACTCCTCGGCCACAGCCACTCCTGCCTTATAATCATCCCATCCCTCAGGTATTATCGGGCCTATGCTGATGCGATGCTTGAGCGTAGGACATTCTGGATAAGCCTCGTCAACATGCGTCACTACCGGCTCGTCACCACAACACACAATGGCTTTGATGCTCGCGCTGTTCATACGGTAAACGATGTCTTTCTTCGTCAGGAGAAAAGAAGCCGGTATAGCTACGGCTCCTATCTTATGAAGAGCGAGCATGGTCAACCAGAACTGATACCTTCTCTTCATGATGAGCATGACGCAGTCTCCCTTGCCAATGCCGAGCGAAAGCAGGTAACTCGCCACCTTATTTGACTCACGCCTTATGTCAGCAAAAGTAAACCTGCGTTCGATGCCCTTGTCGTTGCACCACAACAGAGCAAGCCGGTCTGGAGTTTCCTCTGCCCATGCGTCCATGATATCGTATGCAAAGTTGAAGTTGTCAGGTATGACGAACTCAAAATTCTCCTGAAAATCCTCCTGCGACGTGAAAGTAGACCTCTTGAGGTAACGGTCCATTATCTTGTTTGCCATGTTTCTTCCTGTAGATATCGTTTGTTTTTTTGTGTTAAATCATTGCACACTCTATCCTGTACATGTGCTTTTAACTTGTTTATACACTTTAATCAATGATGCACACTTGCTATTGCGCATTCATAAATCGGCTTCAAAATTACCGACAAACAACGACACTGACAAATAAAAAGACCATAATTATTAGCATTTTACACACACTCACCCACTCTGTGTAATAAATGCCCCAATCCACTGCACACGTAAAAAAACCTTGTGCAAAAAGCCGTATTTCTCATCTATGCACACTTTATTTCTCCCTGTGCCTTTTATGTCTAAAATAAAATACGTAACTTTGCCAGCGAAAACAGGAAAACGCACAGGCTCAGCATGACAGCCATGTCCTTCCTGCACATTAAATAATAGAGACAAAATAGTATTATTCAACATGAAAAAGATATTGGAGCTATTCAAAGACAAGCATCGCCTATACAAGATTGTGGGCGAATCAAACACTCCAGCAGGAAAAGCATTTGACTTATCTGTCATGATTGCCATTGTGCTAAGCCTGATAGTAGCCTTCATAGAAACCCGCCCGGCCATCAACAGCACCCTCAAGGACATACTGACCGTGATGGAGTATGTACTCACATTCTTCTTCACCATCGAATACGCTCTTCGCATATACTGCTATCCACGTCCCAAAGAATACGCGCTAAGCTTCTTCGGCATTATAGACCTGCTCGCCACCCTGCCGCTCTACCTCTCCTTCATTCCCATCCTCAGCAGCGTGCGCTACTTCTTCATCATACGCACTTTCCGCCTTCTTCGTATCTTCCGTGTGCTGAAACTCTTCAACTATATCAATGAAGGCTACCTGCTCTTAGAGAGCATCCGCCTGAGCCTGCGCAAGATTCTCGTCTACTTCTTCTTCGTTGTCATTCTCGTAGTGATAATCGGTACACTTATGTTCATCATCGAAGGCAAGCAGCCAGGCTCCGACTTCACCGACATAGGCACCAGCATATATTGGGCCATAGTCACCCTTACCACCGTTGGCTATGGCGACATAACCCCTGTGACAGCCATTGGCCGTTTCTTCTCCGGCGTAGTCATGGTGCTTGGCTACACCATCATCGCCGTGCCAACAGGCATCGTGTCTGCCACCATGATAGACGAGACCAACCGCAAGGCCAAAGGAGGAGCATGCCCGAGATGCGGAGGCCGGGTAAACAAGAAAGACAATTACTGCCACAGCTGCGGCGAGAAGCTGTAGACAGCAAAGAACACAAGTTGAGCAAGTTCAACGCTCATATTCATTCCCACATGAAACTATTCATCGACGACAGCCTACCATATATCACCACCGAGACACTCACGGCAACCATCAGCAGTCTGCCCCCATGGAGGCAAGAGCAAGCCATGCGCTTCAAACATGAGCAGGGACGGAAGGAATGCGCCCTATCCTACTTGCTGCTATGCCGTGCGCTAAGAGAGGAATACGGCATCTATGAGCAGCCACGATTTGACATAGGCAAGCATGGTAAGCCATCACTCATATTCACCGACACACCTATAGCCAAAGAAATCCATTTCAACATGAGCCATTGCAAGACTGCTGTAGCATGCGCAGTAGCCGACTGGCCCGTTGGAGTGGATATAGAGCGTACAGGCAGATTAAAAGAACGCCTCGCCCGTCATGTCCTCAACGAGGAGGAATATCACGATGTCATAACGTCACCCACCCCCGATCTCCGTTTCACAGAATACTGGACCATGAAGGAGGCTTTAGTCAAGCTGACCGGCCAAGGATTGCATGGTGACGTACGTCAATTGTTGGAAAATGCAGAATCGATAATCTTTGACACACACACCAACAAGGAAAAGGGTTATGCAGTGACCGTGGCATATAGTGCACTGCACGAATATTAGGCGATGCCATCAGTTGCTGCAATCATCGGATGGCCATCAACAACTATAAATATTCCCGTCATGTACATGCTACCGTCGTCTCCATACCAACACAAGGGGATGCTCCCATCTGGAGCATCCCCTTGTTCTTTCCTGCGGCCAATCCCCACTGGCATTGCCGCACATTATATGACCTGTTTCTAACGCTTTGGAAGAGGCAGATACCATGGTTTGCCACTAAGCTTGCTCTCTGTGCCCTTATAAAGATCGTTGCCGACATAATGAGCAGGGAGAGTGATGGCAGAACCTATGCCTTCACCACCCAACTCCTGCATCTGGAAACGCATGAGGTCATAGAAGCGGTAACCTTCAAACATGCCCTCAAGAATTTCCTCCTCAAGAAGAAGCTGAGACACACGAGCCTGACGCTTAGCGCGCACTTCCGGTGATGCGAGATATGCCTTATTCTCCTCTCTGATTTCAGCATTCTGCACAAGTAGTCTTCTAAACTCTTCCATGTCAGCCTCATACTGTGCTATCTCCTCCTCTGAAGCCAATACACCAGGAGGTGTAGGCAGAGGATTATCGAGAGTATCCTTAACTGCTGCAAGAGTCGCCTCGTCATCAAGGTAATATAAATAATTCTTTTCTGTATCACCACTACCAATAGAGTGGATGCCTACCTGTATTCTGTCCTCAGGACCGTATACTGTACTCGTTCCGCCACCCCTTACTTGTGTACCGAAAACTGTAGAAGGCCAGATTACAAATGATCCATTTGCCTTGGCTGACAACTCTGGCTTATCAAGATACAAAGGTTCTGACGGAGAGAAGCCCCATGACTTAATCTCACAAAGACGGTTGAACTCATCCTCTGAGATGTAATTGTCCATCACATAACGTGTCAGACCATACTTCAAAACCGCATAAGCAGTCTCTGGGAATCCAGCCCTGTTAAGAGCCTCTGCCATGTGGAGATAGAGGATATTCCTGCGATACAAAGGAATGTAATACTCTTTGCGGTCAGTAGTAGAAGTACTATACTTACTGGTACCGTAAATTGTAGGACTGAAGTTGGAGTTATACTTACTCTGCTCAAAATTACTGCTTGTGTTTATACCGTAGATAGAGAAATATCTAAGGTCTCCTTTGGCAGACTTAAATGTTCCATAATGATTCTCATCCTCTGGATTGAACTTGATGTCTTCCATCTGATCGCTATTGATGAAGAGGCAATACTTCTGAGCCTTAGACACTCTCTCAAGCTGCTGAGAAGGGATGGCTGCAGGATAATAATCATTGCCGTAAGTTGAATTGAAAACGGCTTTGACATCACAGGTGTTACCGTAGTATGCTGCCGTATCCATAGGAATCACAGCTTCGTAGTCATCAGCGCCTCCAAAGCTGCTCGTGTATGATGATGACCATGATTGGAAATCGTCATCAGTCCATCTACTTCTATACGTCGACAGAACACCCTTTTCCTCTCCAGAGAAAGTAAAGTAGTCGTGGTACATACGAGCCGCATTGACATAGTCATTAGTCTCTCCTGTATATGAGCCGCGCCACAAATACAACTCAGCAAGCACAATGCGGACAGGGAGGAAGAACAATTGATATTTGTCACCATAATATGTCTGGTTGCCATAACTCTGACGAAGCTCATTGTTCTTATTCTTGAAAGCATATCCTTTCAAGTCATCGATACAGAAGTCCAGAATTGTCTTCATGTCCGCATACTGTCCCGCATTAGCCACGATATCTTCTGCCTGGTCAGACGTGAGGACTGGCTCAGTGACGAAAGGCACCTTGCCATAGTTCTTGAGGAGTTCGAGGTAACACCATGCCCTGAAACATTTAGTCGCGCAGATTTCTTTCTCAAAGTATTTCTCTGTTCCCTGAGAGTTGCGCATAGAGTCTACATTAGCGAGATAGACATTACAGTTGTTGATGACAGCATAGTAGTCAGCAGGCTTATTGTAGATATTGTCGAGAGAGACGGAGTTGGAAGCAAGTTCCTGAAGGTCCTTCGTCGAGTGAAGAGGATCGATATCTACGAGGTCAGCGCGTATCTCGCCGAGGAGCACGGTGCGGTCAGCAAGTTTCTGCATGCTCTTCACGATGCCCATCATCTGGTAGAGAGTATCCTTGGGAGCGAGGTCGGTAGTCACAAGATTGTTGTCCGCCGTGAACATGTCCTCGCAGGATGTTGTGGCTGTTCCCACTCCAAGCAGGAACATGCCATACATTAATATTGATTTGAATTTCATGATACAATAGAATTAGAGGTTAATCTTAACACCGAGGTGGAAGCTGCGTCCGAATGTGCGGTAGCCAGCGTCGATACCTTGATAGAGCACACCATTGCCGCATGACACTTCTGGGTCTGGGCCAAGATACTTTGTCAAAGTGAAGAGGTTGTTGGCAGCAGCCCATACAGTAAGACCCTGGAGGTACTCATTCTGAACAGGCACCTTGTAAGAGAGAGTCACATTCTTCAGTTTGAGGTAAGAGCCATCCTCTATCCAGCGGTCAGAGAAGCGGCTGTTGCCCATTGGATCCTGATATGTCACTTGCGGTATGTCTGTCACCTGGCCTTCAGCAATCCAATGACGGTTCATGGCTGTAGTCTGGTTGATGAAGTTTGAGCCAGACTCGAGCACAGAACGCTCATAGTTATACACATCATTGCCGAGAGAGTACTTGAAGTCTGCGCCGAGTGTCCAGTTCTGGCCGAAGTGGAACTTCAGGTTGATATTGCCATAGATGTCTGGATTAGGGTCGCCGATGACGAAGCGGTCTTCAGAGTTGATCTCTCCGTTGCCGTCACGGTCAACAAACTTCATGTCTCCAGCCTTGAAGTACACCTTTTCATTTGACTTGCCTACAATATACTTAGCAGCCTCCTCAGCCTCATCAGATGTGGCATACACACCGTCTGTCTTATAGCCGTAGAACACACCTACAGGGCGTCCCACCTCTGTGAGGATTGTACCTCCGTAGAGTTCAGTCTCGAAAGACTCCTTGCCCTGAGGAAGACGAGTAAGTTTGTTCTTATAGTGTCCCACGCTTGCGCCGAGCTCAAACTTGAAGTTCTTCTCATTGATGACCTTAGCGTTGAAAGCAGCGTCAAAGCCCTGGTTTTCGAGTTCACCATCGTTAGTGTAGTAGTCAGTGAGACCAGCCACGTATGCGAGGGTGCCAAGAGAAATAAGGTTAGAAGTCTTTGAGTTGAAATAGTTGGCGCGGACATTCAAGCGGTTGTTGAGGAAGTTACCCTCTATGCCCACATTGAAACGGTTGGTTGTTTCCCAGCGGAGAGAAGAGTTGCCTATCTGTCCGAGACCCATCGATGTGGTAGTGTTGCCAAGCATGAGGCCAGAAGAGAGGAAAGTCAGAGTGGCTGTGTTGTCGATGGCATCATTGCCGACAGACTCGAAGCCAGCAGTCACCTTGAGCATGTTGATGCCGCGAGTTGGCTTGAACCACTTCTCATTAGTGAGAACCCATGTGCCCTGGATTGACGGGAAGAGTCCCCATGCCACACCAAACATCTTCAGACCTGCATCCACATCCTTACCGAAGCGTGATGATGTCTCCATGGAGAGCTGACCTGTGAGGTAATACTTCTCCTGGAAGTTATAGTCCACATTTGCGTAGTAAGAAAGTGAGCGCCAGTTGGTGTCCGAACCAGTCAGTCGTTGTGATGCACTACCCACGTTAGGAGTCTTGTCGTTACCAGTATTGTCTGCTGTCATGTAGTTGGCAGAGTAAGTGTCGTTCATGAAGCGCACACCACCGAAAACATCCAGTTTGTGAGGTCCGTTGTAGAGAACATCCCAACGGGCGCGAGTGTCTGAATAAACGGAGTTGTGCTTAGAGAAATAAGTATACTTTGAGTTCCTTGTAGTTTCAGGATTCTCATCGAGCTTGAAGTCAGGCATACCAATTATAGGAGTGAAGTAGTGCTCATCAAAGCTCTGCATAGTATAAGCGAACTGCTCTGTCAGCGAGAAGTTCTTTGTAGGCTGCCATGTTGGAGATACAGCCACATTGATCATAGTGCAGTCAGTGCGGTTCTTGTTCTTAGCTTCTCCGTAATAGTTGATGGCCTTAGGGTTAGCTATAGAAGCCTTTGAGCCGAGCACCTCATAGAGATAGTCGTCAGCATCAGCTACGTAGCTTGACACCTTACCGTCAGTGGAGAAATCGTAAGGAGAGAGGAATGGGGCCTTTATATTGGCAAGCGCTCCGGGTGAGGCAAGAACCTGCAAGTTCTGGTCAGGCAGCCATCCGTCGCTGCGGAGGTTGCGCACCACATTGGTATAGCTGGCATCGAAACGCGTAGTAAACCACTTGTTGAGGTTGATGTCAGTATTGAAGCGGACAGCGAAACGCTGCATGTCGTTGCACTTCAGGGTAGACTTTGCGTCAGTATAGCCCACAGAAAGATTATACTTAGCGATGTCGTCACCACCTTGGATGGCTATGCCATAGTTCTGAGTCCATGCCTCACGTGACACCTCATCATTCCAGTCCGTATTATTATGATACATATTATAATAATAATAGTTGGGATCATTATTGAGGAACTTGAACTCTGTGAGCTTAGTGTCAGTAGTCTTCAGCATCTGGGAAGCGAGGGCGCGGTACTCCACTGCATCCATAAGGTCGTAAGTCTTAGGAGTAAGCTCTACGCCACCGCTGATGTTGACATCTATGCGTGTAGCCATAGAGCGGCAACGCTTGGTCTTGATGACAATAACTCCATTGGCTGCTTTTGCGCCATAGATGGCAGTACCGTTCTTCATGACTTCCACACTCTCTATGTCCTCCGGGGTGATGCCCTGAAGGAGGTTGTTGTAATAACCAGTGTGGAGCATCTGCGAGTCATACATCTGATCAAAGATGACACCGTCAAGGATGACGAGCGGCTGCGCGTTGGAGTTGAGCGAGTTGATACCATTGATGAACATGGCCACGCCCTGACCTGGATTGGCTGAACGCTGGATTGTTCTCACCTCAGAGTTGAGCGTATTCTGGAAATCCTGATCAGCTGTTATGGCAGTCGTGTTGTCGAGTTCACCCACACCCACAGTATTTGTCGCAGTCTCAGCCATCTTATAGTTTCCCTTGAATAGGTTTGACAGAAGAGACACATTGATTCCCGATGTGCGTCCGCCAAGTGGCACGTTGTTGACATTATAGCCATCAAGATGCACAGAGATGGCGGTGACGAACTTTGGCAGTTTGATAGTAAACTCGCCGTTCTCGTCAGCCATGGCTGTATAGTATTTATTGTTGAAAGCCTGAATCTGAGCACCGGCGAGAGGTTCGCCAGTAGCAGCATCCACGACCTTACCCTTCACGTCTGCTGTAGGATAAGACTTAGCCTTCTTTGCTTTCTTAGCTTTCTCAGCAGGCACCTCTGTTGACACTTCGTCCTGAGCCTCATCCTGGGCAACGGCGGGAAGAGTTGTTCCCATGAAGAACATCAGCGCTGCTATTCCATATTTATTGAAGTGCTGCATATTTATTTCTCGATTTTATTGATTACACTTTTAATTCTCATATTTCTAACCGCTGATGCAGCAGGTTCGTCTGTCTCCTCTGGGTCTGCGGCAGGTGCCTGATAAGCGTGGGGGAAAAGGACTATTTCTCCGCTCTCATCCTTGTAGCCACGTGGCTTGAGAATGATAGAACTAATCAGCATGCGGCGGGAATAATCCTTAGTCTGCTTTGAGGTAATCTGAACCTGGATCTGAATAATCACACCGTTCTCATTGCGACCATAGTAAGCATTCTTAAACTCATACTCGCCAATGTAGAGAGTGTCGTTGACAGCCAGTTCTCTGTGGTCAAGAGGGTCTCTGAAAATAGAGCCGCCATGAGTTACAAAATAGTTTGTGCCATAAACTGGCTTACCATCAACATCCACAGCGCCAATGTTAGGGTTCTTCAGACGCACACCTGAGTTAGGATACTCTCCCTTTTCATCCCTTTCAAAGATATTGGTATAGAATCTGTATGGGCGAGTGTCCATTGACGCTATTGTCTCATCATCGATTGTGGGAGGCAATGAATTGAGAAGCCAGATAGGACATGTGACGAGATAAATGTCATACACACCAGAGAGGTTGTCATCCACGTTGAATCCGACAATAGGATTGGCGCTACCTGATGAAGGCTCAATATCCACGTATGAGGACTTAAACTCTTTAGTCTTCGACGTTACATCTCCAGTCTCCTCGTCAATATCTTCGTATGACCAGTATATTGTGCGTTCTGTACGCCTGAACGATGTGTTGACGTTCTTAGTGAAGCGTTCAGAACCCTTGCTGTCAAGATCTCTGTTGATATAAGAAGAACTGCCATACACCTTTATTCTGTAGAAGAACTGTTCATCCACACCCATTGGATACTCATCAACGAGATAAGCGTCACCGTTGGAGCAGTCCACTGGAGTGCCGGCCTTAGCCAGGATATCATTGACTCGCATGTCTTCAGGCATGTCCTTTGGCATCTTGCTGTAGTACTTGTGATTGAACCAATTTGTGCCGATAGATCCGTACAAGGTAGACTTCAGGGAATCCTGCCAGAACTCATTAGCGTTCTTGTTGAAGAAGAGGTCTGACATGGCGAACTGGTTGGCATAGTGGCGAGTCAGAGAGTCACATGTGCCAGGAGTGCGCGAGTCCTCATTGGGGTTGAAGTTGAGGAGACGCTCTGCTATCTTATATCTCTCCTGCCAAGCCTTGACAGTAGGAATGATGGCGATGAAGCTTGAGTCCTCTTCATAGATTGTTGCGTCTACGTTCTTGAGCACGGTATTGTTGCGAAGAAGGAATGAGTCGACCCATATCTTTTCTCCGTTCTCATCCACTCCGCGGTAAACAGACTTGTCCTCGACAAGGGAGTCCTTGTTCACCTTGGGATCATAGAGATATGAATAGAGCGAGAGGGTGTCTTTGCCTTCTGTGGCATCAAGCTTATACTCGCGGCCAATGATTTCGAAGAGGTTGTAAGCATAAGGATTTGGCTCTGCGATAGTGAAGAGCACACCATTCTTTGTTGAGATGTTAGAGCTCTTAATCTCAGAGTTGCCAAACTTGCCATCAGCAAAGAGCGTGATGGTCTTCTCATTCAGGAGAGTGAACTTCTGGTCTTCCTTGTTGAGAGAATAAGCGTAACGTGAGATGTGGCTCTTGAGAAACTCCTTCACGACCTCTGTCGAATCAGCCACACGGTTACCATCGGCATCAACATAGTCAGACAGATTGAATGTACCGTCCTCTGGTGCCCAGACTGAATAGAAGTTGTCAGAAGCTAATTCACGGTCATAGCCATACGCTTTGACCACCTTGGCGAAGTCTGGCGCCTTATCCTCAAGGGCCTGCATGAGTGTGCCGGGATAGCTGTTCTCATTGGCGGCAAAATCTCCGTAGTGCTCATCCCATGTATCTGTACAAGAGTACATGGCGACGAGTCCTGCTGCGAGGGTCAATCCTGCGCGGAATGTTTTATTTATATTATTCATATATTGTTGTCTTTCTTTTTATTCTTTCCTTGCCAACCCGAACTGGGCGGGCAAGGAAAGAAATGTTAATGTATTACCAATGTGGTTCTGCGTAGTACTTATTGTTGTAGACAGAACTTGGACAGAGTTCGATGAAGTCGAAGTTCAGCTCATTGTTCTCTGATTCCATCTTCTGCTGGATGCGCAGGTAGTGGTCGCTCTTGCCGTCGGTATAGAACTGGCCGATAACCTTGCGAATAGTGTTATCCTGATTGCGCATTGTCGTAGCAGAAGCGTCGAAGCTTGAACGGTCACCGCACATGTAGCACTTAGGGCCCTTCATCCAGCCGATGTTGTGGATTGACTTGTCGAAAGCCACGATAGCATCATCGTCACCAAGGTCTGTATCAGACTTGTAGCCGAAGAGCGTGCGGCCGCCTGGACGCATGTCGAATGGGATGCCCTGTGGACGGCCATCGATATAGTACTGGATGATACCACGTGTGGCGAAACCGACGCAAGTCATCATGCGGAGCTCGTATGTGCCAGCAGGTACAGGCGGAAGCTTGACTGTAACGTCGTAGCGACCCTTGAAGATAATCTCATCTCCCTCGTATGACCAGAAATAAAGTGAACGTCCGCGCACGTGCATGTGTGTCTCATTGCCATACTTGAAGTTGCGCGCCTTGCCTGGCTTGAAGCCTACGCTTCGGTTTGGGTTGTTGGCTGCCACAGATGTGTTGACGGCTGCAGAATAGCGCTGGCCATCGCGCCAGTAGTGTCCGCGAGCCACCTGACCATCGGTGAGCATTGTCATGAAGTCAGGAGAGAGTGTTGAACAGTCTGTACGGATATTCTCATTAAGCACAACCTCCTGTGTCTTCTGTCCGTAAGTCACGATGTCATCGATGTAATGGTACACACCGTTAGTAGCATTGAACTGCACATCCGGGAAGTCGCTGCTCTTGAGAACCTTTGTTCCGCGTTCGTAGATACCGAACTCATCAGCTCTTGACTGAACGCCTCGGCGGTTGATGTAGAGACCGACCTGTGAGCCTGATGGGAAAGAGAACTTCATGATAGAGTGCGGCATGAGTGTCTCGTAGTAGTCCACTATATCGTACTTGCGGCGGTTGAAGTTGTTGGGCAGCTTGTCGTTGTCCATTGATGTCAGCGTATAGTATGTGCCATAACGGTTGAGCACATGATAGGAGATGAAGCGGTTGAGAGCGTTGTTGCGGCTCTTCAAGTCGTTGTTGTCCGCATCCTCAGGATACATCGGGTCATAGATAGTATGAGCCAGATATTCGAGAGAAGCGGGGTCATCACGTCCGAGCACCTTGGTGACACCATACTTTTGCTCAAGGATGGAGTCTGGGCATGCGAAGGCAGTCCAGTTGAAATAGCGTTTCTCGGGATAAGCGACATTGTCATACTCGCCGCCGCCGCCATTGGCATCCTTGGCTGTAGGGATACACAGCTTGTCATTAGTCCATGTGCAAGAGTCTATGCGGTCCTGATCTGTTGCCCATCCGTAGTCCTCATCCAAATCCTTTTCGAGAGAGTCAGCGATGGCAGTGACTTCAAATGCCTCAGCGTAGATGAGACATGTGGTGTCCTTCAGGAGGAGAGTAGCCAAACGACCGTTGTATGAGTCGACAAGAGAAGAGACTGTATGCACTACTCCGTTGCTCACAGAGTCATTCTCGTGAGTCACGATGGCTGAGCCAATATATGTCACAGGCACAGAGTCACCCAGCTCTTCGTCAAACTCTGTAGCGAAGTTGAAGGCCAGCTTGCGCTCGAGCATGTTAGCCTGCAGGTCCTGGATGTCATTGTCTGTAGTGAAGTATGCTCTCTCAATGATAGAGTTGAGGGCGATGGTGTCACAGTCCTCCTTGGTGAGGTCATCAACAGATGACACGCCCTTGGATTCGAGGAACTGATCCACCGCTTCGTTGGTTGGAGCGAAGACAGTGTATGTGCCGTATGTGCCGAGCATGTCGACAAGACGCAGGTCACCACGTTCGCCTGTAGCACGCTCAAGGATTCTGACATATTTAGAGAATTGGTCTCTGTTTTTCAGATAGTCAGAGGCATACTCCTTGACCTGAGTATAATAGTTTTCGACACCGGGGTCATCAGAGCAGCTCACGAATCCAACCTGCAGAGCTGCTATCATAAACAGTGCGAGAACAAGAAAATTTATCTTTATCTTTTTCATATTACTTTAGTTTTTGATGTTTTCTTCTTCATCCAGATAGCAAGAGTTCTGTTCAAGTAATGGATTGGCCTTCTTCTCGCTCTTGAGCACAGGCATATAGAGGAAGTCCATCTGAACCATCTTGGCTGCGACAGCTGGGCTGGCATCTGAATATTTAGAAGCCATGGCCTTGCGGAACTCCTGGGTGTTGCCCACACGGCGAGCTGAACGCACGAGGTCGAAGTAGCGCTTGCCTTCGAACAGGAACTCGCGGCGGCGCTCATTCATAAGGAGCTCGTGGAAGCCATCGTATGTGGTCGGCTTAGTTGGAGCGTACTTGCTCTCCTTCTTCACGTACGGATTAGATCTGCGATAGACAGCAGAGATGAGGGTGAAAGCATCATCGTAGAGTTCCTCTGCCGTGAAGAGCGAGTTGCCATGTATGAACGAAGTGGCACGGGTAGACTTGCCTGCAGCCGCTGGAGCATCAGGCGTTTCCTCGTCTGCGCCATTGTCTTCGTCTGTGTTTTCACCTTCGTCGCCTCCTTCGCCTGGTTCACCAGCCATGTTGTTGGCGAGTTCTATCTCTGCCTCGGCACGGAACAGCATGATTTCTGACAGACGATAAACAACCCAGTTTGTAAAACCGGCATTGGAAAAACTCTGAGTCTCTGTAGCTGGCTTATACGCAGATCCCACACTTCCATACTCAGGGTATGAAGCAGCACCGGCATAGTTGCTTGTGACAACATACTTATAAATATAGTAACCGCCAGAATTTTCATTGTAGTAGAAAGACGCAAGCGAACGGTAGTCGGACGGTACGGAGAACAGCCTGCTGTCTGTATACAGGCTTCCAGTCTGAGGCACAGACTCGAACACTTTTTCAGCTGCAACAGCTACTCGCTTTCCGCCCTGGCTATCGCCATAAATCCCCTCCACAGCTCCATTTACATATATTGTATTGCCGTAATAAGAAGCCATTTCGAAGATAGACTCATAAGAGTAAGAGTAAGACGAAGTAGTAGAAGAAGATGGACCAGATCCGAATATCCAACGAGTTGCCTGTGGTCCAGAATTATTGGTTCCCTGTGTCAGCTCCTCGGCGAGGAGTGGATAACCGTACTCAGTGAACACTTCCTTGTCAATGTAGCCACGGAGGTTGGAGAAGTCGAAATAATCATTGTTGTCATACTGCTTCATCTTGTATTCGATAATCCAGTCGCAGCAATCGATGCACTTGCGGTAAAGCTCATTCTGCTTGTCCTTGGGCAGGTTGGCATCTGATGCTCTCCAGAGATAGAGGTCTGCGAGAAGAGCATACATGGCGGGGCGAGTAACGCGGCCGAGTGTGTGCTCCACGTCTGAGTATCGGTTTGGCGCATAGTCCTTGCACTCCTCGATGTCTGCAATCAGCGTGTCAATGATGACTTCTCCCGGAGTCTGCTTGACGCGGTAGACCTGATTGTCATCAAGCGAAGGCTCGAAAGAGAATGGAACCTGCTTGAAGGTCTTGACAAGCAAGAAATAAGAATAGGCACGAAGGAAGCGGCACTCCGCCTGATTGATGCGGAGGTCGGAACTGGTGTAGTTAGGGTCCTTCTCCGCCACTAAGGGAGCTTCAGCCAGCACCACGTTGCATTGGTTGATGGCTTCATAAATAGGAGCCCAGTCGCAATAGGAGTTGGTAGTCTTGAGGCTACCCTTCATGATATTACTGATATTGCCGTCATCGGTTATATTGGGGCCTGGAGCTGTATTATCGCTTCGCAGCTCACCCCACACAATCTGCCTTCTCATATAATCGTCATTTCGTACAGAGGTATAGCAAGAAGCCACAACGCTCTCCACATCATCCTTGTTTGTCCAGTAGTTCTCATAGACAACCTCATTGAGAGGGAGGAGGTCGATGTCGCAAGAGGTGAAGCTAATGCCAGTCGCTGCGAGGGCGGCAGTTGTCATTATTATGTTCTTTATTGTTTTCATGACTTATGAGCTAATTATTTAGAATGAAACATTCAGACCAAAAGTGAATGAGCGCGAGCGCGGAGTCTGTGAATTGTCCTTAGCTGGATGGATACCTGCCTGTGGTCCTTCTGGGTCAACGCCTGAGTATTTGGTGAGACAGAAGAGGTTGTTCATTGTCAGGTTCAGTCTGAGTGAGTTGAGACCGATAGACTTCAGCTGCGCTGGCTTGAATGTGTATGACAACTGCGCGTAGTTGAGACGGAGGAATGAGCAGTCTTCCACGAAGCGGTCTGAACCAAGATAATTGTATGTCTTGAAGTCAGTGCGGTTGGTGGCAGCACGCGGGATAAGAGAGATGTCGCCCTCGTTGTGCCAACGCCAGTTGATAGCGATAGACTGGTTGTTGTTGGTTGCCATGCTCTCGAGATTCATGCGAGCCTCGTTGATGCACTTGACACCAGCACGGAAGTTGAACTGGAGGTTGAGCGACCAGTTGCCGTAGTTGAACTTAGTGCCGAATCCACCTGTCACCTTTGGCAGAGATGAACCGAGATAGACGATGTCGAGCTCGTTGATCTGACCGTCATGATTGATGTCTTCGTAGATGGCGTCGCCACCAACGAATGAATACTCCTTTGCGCCTGCATAGTCGTACATCATATACTTAGGAGCGCCCTTGGCATCATAAACGACTTCGCCGTCTGCATTGCGGACAACAGGTGCGTTTGGACCGCTGATGCCTGGAACCTCTTCTGCTGAATATTCAGAGTACTGGTACACGCCGAGATAGCGGAAACCGTAGATGGAGCCGAGAGGGTTGTTTATTTGAACACGCGAGAGGTAAGAGCCGTTCTCATAGTTGAAGTCACCGTTCCATGCCTCAAGGAGAGTCTCGTCCATTTCAACAATCTTGTTGCGGTTGTTGGAGAATGACACGTTGAAGTCCATTGAGAACTTGCCGACCTTGATGAATTGGTTGCCGTTGATGTTGAATTCCCAACCGTTGTTGCGCATAGAACCCACATTGGTCCATGCGAGTTTGGAATAACCTGAAGAAGACGGTATGCGGAAGTCCTTGTTGAGGAGGTCTTTGGTTGTCTGGGTATAGATGTCGACGTTACCGTTAATCTTATTGTCAAAGAATCCGAAGTCGAAGGCTATCTGATATGAGGTCTTCTTCTCCCAGCGCAGGTCGACAAGACGGATGTTGTTTGGTTTGACAACAGTCTGTCCCATGTAGGTGCTTCCTGTAGTGGCATACTTAGAGCGGAAGAGTCCTTCTGCCTGTGGTGAATTACCAACGATACCGAATGACGGGCGGATGGAGAGCATGGAGAGCCATCTTACTGGTTCCATGAAAGCCTCGTCAGAGATGTTCCATCGTGCTGACACACCAGGGAAGAATCCCCAGCGACGGTCTGGACCGAAGGCTGTAGAGCAGTCACCACGGAGTGTCGCTGTCAAGCTATACTTGCCTTTGTAAGTGTAGTGTGTCTGGAACGTCACGTTCTGACGTTTCCATTCGCCTGCTCCTGATCCGAACTTACGTATCTTGCCGCCAGCGAGTGGCAGCTCAAGATTGGCTGTTGTTGGAAGCATGTATGTCTGGGTATTCTGAGAAGAAGAGTTACCTTCTGAATACTCATAGCGTCCCATGAGCATGAGCCTGTGGCCTTCTGCGTTGAAGTGAGGGCTGTAGGTGAGCGAATGGCGGGTGGAGAGTGTATGGCTCTTGTAGTTAGAGGCATCTGCCATGTTATATGCAAGCTTATTTTCATCTCTATCCGCATAGAACTGGTTGTATGATGTGAGCCAACCAGGCATGAACGAATCGTTGTCGTTGCTGCGGATGTCGAAACGAATCTGTCCGTCGTAAGTAAGCTTACTCTGGTCTTCGTTGACGCCAAGGATGTCGTACTTCATGATGAACTCAGGAGCGAGCTGGAGGTTGCGCTCATTCTGGCGTGAGTTGTGGGCCACGGCGATTGGGTTCTTGATGTCATACTGATCCTCAAGATATTTATGCTTTCCTGCACCAGTGGCAGCGTAGGTGCCAGTCTCCTTGGTAATCCACTTGTTCATGGTGTAGTACTCATCGAGGTCGTTGCCGTTGGCATCCTCACGGTAGATGGAGAGGTTTGGCATCTTGCGCTGCGCGTCGCCGAGGGCTCCCTGGGTGTTGTTGCGGTCGTTGTCTGTGTATGTGAGGTCAAAGTTGGTAGTGATCTTGATACGGTCAGACACGAAGTAGTCGAGGGCTACGCGTGTGGAGAAACGGTTGAGCACCTGAGTGATGATGGTTCCTGTCTGATGGTCATAACCGCCTGAGATGCGGAAGTTGGCCTTCTCGCCACCACCTGTGAGTGAGACATAGTGCTGCTGGTTGGTACCGAACTGCTTGACTTTGTCCACCCAGTCGGTGTTGTCGTTATACATATTATATTCTGACCAGTCTGTGGCGTATGCTATTTCAGGGATGAACAGGTCGGAGTTCTTGTCTGCGAAGCCTGACTGCTGGCGTGGATTGAAGTATGCTTCCTTCATGAACATGGTGTACTCGTCGCCGTTGAGGAGCTTGTAGCCGTCTGGCTGCCATGAGCCTGTGAAGCGATATGAGTATGCAACTCTTGTCTTGCCTTTTGTACCGCGCTTTGTCTTGATCTCGATGACACCGTTGGCACCGCGTGAACCCCAGATGGCGCAGGCTGCCGCGTCTTTGAGGACTGTGATGGACTCGATGTCTTCGGGGTTGACGTTGAGGAGCTCAGCGAAGCGCTCTTCGTTGGCATTGGAGAAGTCGAAGCCCTCGGAGAGGTCGTCGTTTGCAAGGATGTTGCCGTTGACAACAACGAGAGGGTTCTGGTTGCCGTTGATGGTTGACACACCACGGAGGCGCATTGTAGTGCCGGCTCCGAGGTTACCAGAGTTGGCCACGATGTCGAGACCTGCGATACGTCCCTGAAGGGCCTCGTCGACTGTGGTCATGCCTATGCCCTCGAACTCTTTCATGTCGATGGTCTGGCTGGCATATCCAATCTCTGTCATCGGGATGGAGAGACCTGTGTTCTGTGTCTTGCGGGTTGCCTTGATGGTCACCTCCTTGATGGTATTCTTACTCTTGAGGACAATCTTGCCGAAGGCCTTCTTGGTGATGGGGAGTGTGAGGGTCTGGCAGTCGATGTATGAGATGCGGATTTTGTTTTTCGGGCTGACAATCTTGAAGGAGAAGTTTCCGTTGATGTCAGTTACGCCGTGTGCGACGATACGATTGTTCTTATCGATCTCGACAACGTTACACATCATCAGAGGGTCAAAATCATCCCAAATCTGACCGCTGATGACATCGCCCGCTTTCACCTGCGCCGCTGCGTTGATGCAGAAGCACGCTAATAGCGTTATTATTGATAATATCTTTTTCATGATACTGTTTATTTATTATCTGAAAGTGGCTTATAAGTATACTCAAACTGTGTAGGTATCAGCAGTCCGTTGGAGTCGTAGTGCTTGCCGTCTGCATAGATGAGCGGAGAGTCAATGCCCTGGATGACAACTGAGGAAGAGTTGTTCAAGTTGACAGTGTATGGGGTTGTAATGTTGCTGCCGCTGTCATACCAGTATTCACGTGCCATGAGGTTGTAGCATCCAGGCTTGGTGACAACGTTGGCTGTGACTCCGCCGAGGGGGTTGCCGTTGCTGTCATATCCGTTGCGGCAGTCTGTGACTGTCATGCCGTCGGCTGACACTTTCACGTTGAGCTTGTATGGACGGCCTGGAGAATATTTGCCGTTCCATGATGTTTCGCCTGTTTCTTCATCTACGACCACTGCCTTGATAAGTTCTGTCTTGCCTGACTCGTAGTATCGACCGGTGAAGCCTTTGTCAACGAAGATGGAGTTGTCCTGGATGTGGTACTTGACGAAGTCGAGCATTACTTCAAGAACGGCGGCTGTGTGGGATCCGGGGTCGGTAGATGGGTCGAGATCGTTCTGGTCGTCATACAGCTCTGCTCTCTCAAGGCTGTCAAGGTCGGGCAGTCCTGCCTCGTATGCCTTATGCATGGCATCGTTGGTTGGGGCGTAGACGGTGTAGTTGTAGTTGTTGAGGAGGTAAGAGGCCTTGCCTGTATTGGAAGTCACGTCTTCTGCGCCTAAGGCTCCTTTGTTCTTAAGGTTGAAGAGGTTGCCATATATCTGGTCGCCGGCTTGCCATTTGTCCTTGGAGTTGTTTTTGGAAACAGCGCATACCTCAAGGATGGAAGCGAACTCTGAGAAGATGGTGTCACCGTTCTCATCTGTGGTGTTCTTGAGGGTGCCCAGCACTGAGCGGCGTGCGCCCATGGCAACACCTTCTATTGGGATGGTGATACCGTTCTTCATATTGTATGTGGCTGACGCGTCAGCTACGATGGGCTGGTTTGTCTCATTCTGGTATGAGCCGTAGACCTTGTACTGGTTGCCATCGCTCTCGAGTTTGACGAATGTGCGTGCCTTGGTCTTGTAGTACTTCTTGGCTGGGTCATAGACTTCATTCTCATCGAGGACTACGATATGGTTGTCGAGGAGGTCTTCGATACGGTTCTTGAGGACTGAGTTGTCTGTGCCGCCCGTGATTGTTGTCTTCTTGTCGAGGAGTTCTATCTCACCGTTTTCGAGAATGTTGCATTCATAGACATCGGCATAGAGCTGCTTGGATGACTGCTTAGTGAGGTCGAGGTGGAACTCCCAAAGGTTTGCGCGGTTTGGCTGTGTTCCCTGTGACTGTCCGTATGAGACGGGGTCGATGTATGTCAACATGCCCTTGTTGGTTGGCAGGAGGAACACGTAGCTTGACACTGGAGAGTTGAGGTACTTGTCGTAGTTGAGGTTGGTGATGACGTTGGACAGTATCTTGAACTGGGTGGTGTCAATGACTGCGGGGAAGAGGACGGATGAATAAGATGACGGTGTGAAGACTTTGTTGGTCAGGAGCACTATACCGTTGCATCCGATGATGCTTCTGTCGACATCCTGAGTGGTGATGCCGAGTTTCTCGTTGGCGTCGTCCATGACGTCAGCGAAGCGTGATGGGGCAGAGCTGACAAAGGACTCGAGCTGGTTGACGCGGACGAGTTTGTCGAGCACGGAGTTTGGGGTGGCTTCGATTGTGCCGTAGTAGTTCTTGACAACGGCGCCGCCGCCGTTGTTCCACCATTCGTTGATGGCTTCGTCTGTAGGGACGAGCATGACGGCGAGGTCTTCCATCATTGGCTGACGGTCGTTGCTGATGTATGGGAGGTAGCCGTTCCATCCTGGATCGTACTTGAGGGCTGTGTTACCATCATCGAATGGCTTGCCGTTCTTGTCAAGATTGAATGGCTTGTTGGTTGACATTGTTGAACCATCTGAGCGGTCGGAGAAGTAACGCTTGACGAAGACTGTGTCGTATGTGGTTCCGTATACACCATTATATACTTTAGACAACGAAACGGAGTCGTCGGGCGCTGCGAAGCGTTCGATGATTGAGCTGTAGATGGATGCTTCTGGGGTGGTGCGGATTATCTCAGCCATGTTTTCGAGCGGGGTGATGACCTTGTCGACCTGATGGATGAATCCGTTGAGGCAGAAGATGTTTGAATTGATGACTCGTGACTGGTTGACGTATATGTCGTCTGACTTGAATGTGCCTTCTGGCTGATTGTAGATGAAGTCTACGTCTGAATTGGCGAGCTTGTTAGTTACAATGAATTTGCCAGTAAAGTGTACCATTGGTGCCGCATTTGAGGCATCGGTGAAGAGGACGATGGAGTCGTGGTTGGCCTTTACCTCGTTGAAGAGAGGGTTGTTTGGCAACACGGAACTTGCGCTGGCTGCTGTGACAACCATCACGGAGTCGTAGAGTGACTGTGATGAGGAGCGACGGCACACTTCTCCCTTGACTGGACGTCCGGAGCTACCCTGGGACTCTGCCGAGGAGAGCATGTGGGTAGAATAGGGGTTGTCAATCATGGATGAGTTGAGCAAGAGTTTTTTCTGTGCCAGCGAGAGGTCGCTATATTTCTTAACGCCCCACGTGTTGGACTCGTAAAACTTCGCAAATGCCTCATCGTCAGCGATGAACATTGTTTTACTACCGGTCTTGGAGAGAACTTCTTTCAATCCGAGATCGTCAATCAGATGCAGGTAATTGGTGAAGCCTCCTTGTTCTTCCATGTAGCCATAGATGGTGCTCAGGCCTGTCGGCTGGTCATCACCTAAGGTGTAATCATCGGAACAAGAATAAATGCTCAAACCTGCAGCAAGCAGTGCTCCTCCAAACAGGAGGTGTCTGCACATTTTTTTCCTCTGAAAGTTATACAACATAATATTAGAATAGATTTGTTTGTTTTCTTTCTAAATGAATTAGTAAAAGTAATATTTTTGTATTAACAGCCTCAGCGGTAACATTTGGCCAAATCGCCGCTGTTGGTGAGATTTACTCTTGCAAAGAAAAGAATTTTATCTCACATGGGCAAAAAAAAATATTAATTTTATTTTATTCTGTGTGAAAATAAGGCAGGGAAAACAAATTTTGACTTAAACGGCCAGGGACTGCATTGGTTTTGGGAAAGGGTCGGCACAGGATTAGATGGACAGGCGGAAGGGGTGTCTCCTCAAGCATTCTTAATCGGGAGGGGCGCAGTAATTAACTAAACGACAAATAGAACTGTGGGAATTACTAAACAAGGGTCTTAATAGTTAAATGAGGGGTGATAATAAAGCTATATGGGGCTAAATGCCCTGGACATGTTAACTTAATTGTGTCAAGAAGGAGGGGAAGATTTCAAGTGCGTAGGGGTGGAATTTCAAACGTGCAAGGGCGGTATTTCAAACGTGCAAGGGTGGAATTTCAAACGTTCGAACTCAAAAATTCAAACGTGCAAGCTCAACTCTGCCAATGGGCAGGCTC
>JAXJBE010000238.1:0-9382 GCA_036303125.1 Bacteroidaceae bacterium | reverse complement strand
TTCTGGTTTACATCTGTGGGCAGGGACGGATTCGAACCGCCGAAGCCGTAAGGCAACAGATTTACAGTCTGCCCGTTTTAACCACTTACCTACCTACCCTTGCTTGCCTTCGCTTTTAATGAAGGTGACTCGCACAGGATTCAAACCTGTAACCTTTTGATCCGTAGTCAAATGCTCTATTCAGTTGAGCTAGCGAGCCAATGATGAGAAATATCGTGGGCGTTGACGGATTCGAACCGCCGACCCTCTGCTTGTAAGGCAGACGCTCTGAACCAGCTGAGCTAAACGCCCGTTTTTCTCATCCGAAAGTTAATGCCTGATTCTCTTGCCACGCTTGGCTCAAGATTGTGTTCCTGTCATCCCTTTCGGAAAGCGAGTGCAAAGGTAGAGACTTTTCACGAATCCACCAAACTTTTTCCAAAGTTTTTTTCAACTTTTTTGAAAACGCAATCTTATCTCTCTGATTTTCAAATACGGCATTCTCTTCCATAAAAACAAGTCCTTAGTCAAACAGTGGTTATAGATGGCAAAGAAGAACGATTAGCGTCAAAAGACAAAGTGGGTGGCGAGGCATAAAAACATGCTGGATTAAACATATAAAAATTGGGGCTGCAAGAAACCTGCAGCCCCAAAGATGTCAAGAAGCATTCTACAAATCAGCTCCCATGTTTATCAGAGGACACCCCATTGTATAGAGAGTTATTATCGGACAGACTCTATGGATAGTCCTGCCGTGTGTCCGCCAAACTGTGGAGCGTAGGTACATTCAACAGAGGCAGCCCCAAAACCATATACTCTCGCGCGTACAATATTATATTCTACATCTACAGAAGAGGAACCACGGGTGAATGTGTCGAAGAACAGTTCGAAGCGTGAGTCACGGATTGATAGATACCCGCCTCGTCCACTCAGGAAGCGATAGCCTGAGAGCTGGTTGACAGGCTCAAGATTGGCTGGATGGTTAGCTTTCAGGCAGACGAAGTCCATATCCCGGTCAGAGTGGATAATATGACGGACACGCAGTTTGTCTCCCACACGAAGAGAAGTTGAGTCATCGCAGGCTTCCCATGAGCCTACACCTCCTCGCTGGACATAGAGCTTGCGCTGGACGTTCAGTTCGCCAGAAGAGTGCTGGGCGATATTTGCCATATCCTCAACAAAGGAGGTGTGCACAGCTCCCCAAGAAATGCCAGCCCCCGTCTTGGTGACAGTAAGAGACTTGGCGTCAGAAGAGAGCAAGGAAGATGGAACATCGGCCAGGACGCAGCCTTCGAGTTGAAGCAAAGGATTACGTCCCTCGTACTTCGCACGGCGAGTGGCCATAGTGGCCGTGCGCATGCTGTCAAGAGCCACACCGTCAAAATATATCTGAGGACGCTGAGCTGGACGTAAAGTGTGCGAACTATCAATGTCGAGGAGTAGACGAGCCACGTTGACAGCCGTCATCGGGTTGTCCCAACGCTGCACCTGCTTTTGGGAAATAATCCAGAGGAGCATGTCATTCAGATAAGGATCAGACTTGTCAGCCTGCATGAGAGCACGCATGGCAGCTATCTGAGTGGGAATGCGGTAGTCCATCCATGAATAATAGGCAGCATCTGTCGCATAGAAGCGACCCTGTCCAGGACGGGCGACTGTGTAATCACGAAGTTTGTCCACGAGACGGTCAGCAACTTTCACGCGGCCGTTATCACGAAGGATGCATGCAGTGCGAGCGAGTCCGAAGACGGTCAAGTCATCTGTATGCTTTTCGAGAAGACGGGCATAATAGTTACGCATAGACAATATGTCTTTCGATGCGCTATAAGAATCAGGCATTAGAGCATTGACTTTCATCACGAGGCCGAGATAACGCAGCTTCTCATTGCTGAGGAAGAGAGACCTGCCATGCTTGCGTGCAAGAGTGTAGTCACGAAGTTCGAGAGAATCTATATATGCCATGCCACGATGAAGCATAGAAGAGGTCTTGTCGTCAAGAGATGGCATCTGCGCAAGACATTCGCACACCGACAGAGACACATAGCTATTGGACTGCATGCCGTCAAACCAGCTCCATCCGCCATCAGCCTTCTGCAGAGAAGACAACTTGCGGAGAGCTTCCCCCACCCTTTCGCGAAGAGAATCCGCATTCTCATACTTCTCCATCAGAGGGAAATCTCCAAGGAGGGAGAGAAGAGACGCATTGGCCGTAAGAGCCGAAGCCCACGAGATAGAGTTGTCTGATGATGGATTCTTGACGCTGCGCAGCGCTTCCACACACATCCATGCAGGGCTGTCCATATACTCGACAGTCATAGAACGGGAGTCAGCCGTTGGCGAATTGGAATTGAACAGTGGAGTGAGGTCAACGACAGCAGATGCAGGCTTGTCGCCATCACCCTGGATAAAGAATGGGACAGCCTCTGTGAGAACCTGCTTAGCAGGAAGGATGGGCAAGGCATTGCGCTCTCCATCGCCCACATTGCCAGACGACGCAATAATCTCGCAGTCGAGGTCAGCCCACTCCTTGTCCACATCAAAATCAAAGGAGACACCGACAGTCTTGCCAGCAGCCACATCGACCATTTTCTCTTCGGCCAGCACTTCAAGCCCCGTGGCAGCGTCGATGAGCCTCATCCTCACCATTGTCTGGAGATTCGTCTCGCCCTGATTTATTACAGCAGAAGAGATGGAAGCCTTGTCGCCATGGCGGAGGAATCGAGGCATGTTGGGACGAATCATGACAGTCTTCTGTGCATGAGCGGAAGCTGTAATGGTATCATAATCCATCGCTGCCGTGTGCACAAGTCCCATGAATCGCCATTCTGTCAACGACTCAGGAAGAGTGAAAGCTATATCAACCTGACCGTGAGAGTCTGAGACAAGATGAGGAAGGAAGAAGGCCGTCTCAGCGAAGTCGCTACGAGGTGCTATCATGGAAGATGCTGGGGATGCAGCTCCCTCGTCCATAGCAAGTTCATACACCGCCTCGTCCCCTGTCCTTGCCTTCTGGGCACCCACTGCGACCTCCCTCAGGACAGCCCCATTGCCCGAGGCGCGAGAAGCCTTCATCATTACAGGCATAGCTGTGCCCCTAAACTGGTCATGGATGAAACCACGGAAAGAACCATAGGAGCGGTCATAAGTACGGCTTCCAGCCAATTGTCCCTCTACAGACATATAGGGGAAGAAAGCAACACCATTATTAGAATATCTAAGTCCGTTGAGAGTCCGGCGCAGGAAAGGAAGAGAAAGCATCCATCTGTGAGGCATGATGCGGTCGAGAGAGGCATCATAGAGAACGGCCATCATCTCCGCTCCAGAGACTCGCCTGCCCTTTTGGTCTGTCACAGTCAGTCGCCACTGCTCTTTCTGTCCTGGTTCGAGTCGATTGCGGAAGGTAGACCATTCGAGTTTGAGACGCTTGTCGGGTTTTGCAAGCAAGCAGCGCATTGTTTCAGAAAACAAATTGCCATTGCGCAAGTAGGAAGCAACGACCGTAATGCCTTCGCCCCACTCCTTGCGGTAAGGCATGCGCAGACACTTCATCGTGCCGTCCGTGACGAAGGCGCAGCTGTCTATCAGCCCGTCTACATTGTACACATGAAGCATGACATAAGCATCTGTCTCACGAGTAGAGAGAAGCATGTCCACATATCCTCCAACCTCGTATGTGGCCTTATCTGATGCCGAGACAAAGATATCTTCCATAGCAGGCCACTCCTTCTTGCGAATCTTAGGCTTCTTATCCATGGATGCCACCATAGAAACAGGCATAGAGTAGTCTACATACACAAAACTAAAAGTTTCTTTCATTTGGCTGCCAAGACTATCCACAGCTTGCACTTCGAGCGAGTAGCGCACACCAGACATGACATCTTCGGGCAGAGAAATCTTAGCGTCGGTGGAGAAGACCCCCTCAGCACACACTTTTTCTCCAGCCTTGAGGCTATAGGAACCATGAGCGGTGAAGCGTTTGCCATTGGCATCAAGAGCATAGACCTCAATCTCGCGCTTGTCAGTGAAAGGCTTTGTGTCAGACATAAGCACACCGCCCATCTTGCCGACATTTACTATCCATTCGGCCTCCCGTGTCTCACCATTAGCGTCTGTGACAGAGGCCACCACGCGAAAACGCATAGCAGAGACATCCTGCGGCTTATGTCCATCAGCCAGTTCGAGAGGTATGACAAAACGTCCCTCATCATCGCTGACAAGTGTACCATCATCGACATATTGCCAATCGTCACGCCATCTCCACACATATCTCTGAGCACAAAATACCTCATACGAAACCTGAGCCCCTTGCACTGGGATACCAGCAAACATCATGGCCTGTCCCTTTATATCGAGAGTTTGCCCAAAGGCTCCAGAAGTGGCCCCGTCAAGCTTCACTTCAAAAGTGGGACGCTTGTACTCCTCCACAGAGACAGAACTGAGCCATTTGGTCTCCTTCGTCTCTGCAGAAGCCAGATAGAAGTCCACACTGCCCACAGGACAGTCTTTAGGAAGGACATAGCTGAAGGATGCTGTGCCAAAGCTATTGGTAAGCAGAGGAATGGAGTCGAGCAGATTGCCTTCCGAAAGAATCCTGACATAAGCGCTGCGGCCTTCGACAACCGACGTTTCATCTCCATCCATGCTGTAGGCCAAGAGGTTGCCCCATATTTTCTGCCCTGGACGATAAATGGAACGGTCGGTATAAAGTTTGTAATGCAGGCTATCCTCTGCATACCAGTCTCTATTTGCGTATACAACACAAGACTTATAATCCGTATAATCATCTTCATTGGCGGCCACGGCACGGGCATAATAGCGCATGGGGATGTCCACACCTCCATTGGCATCAGTGATGAGAGTGAAGTCCACGTCACGGTTCTCCCAGCCAGCGGCACGCTTGCCTATCGCTGGCAGAGACTTGCGGCACTGCACCTTCACCCCCTCAAGAGGGCGCCCCGTCTCTCCATCGAGGACAAAGAGCCTGCAGAGACTGTCATTGCGGTAACTGCTGAACAAGCACATGGAAGAGACATGAAACGAACTCGCCATGTTGTCTCCGCCCGATGCAAGAATAGCCACATATTTGCCTGGGAGCAGCTGAATGGATGTCGTGCCGCTGCCTGAGAGAGGAAGGCCGCGCTGCAGACGACCGGCATTGGCGCTGTCCATGTCAATGGCAATCTCTTTCCTCTGCACCACCTCACCTGTGAGTCGGGGCCTCGCGTAAGAAGAGGAGACTCCACTATAGTCAGATTTGTCAACATCACCCTCACGTATAGGATCTTCGCCAGCAAATCTGCGAATGGTGAGGACAGCCTTGTCACAACTCCAAAACTCACAGGACATACTCATAGGGTGTCCTGCCCTCAGAATCCGGCGGTTCAACGTAGCCTTAGGACGCATCAGCACCGAGAGACGCTGCTGCAACGCAGACATGCGTTTTGACTTACCCAGATTAGCCTCAGCCCATTTCAAGAAAAGAATACGGTCATCATCCTTATCCAGACGATCCACATAGGCCAAAGCAATGTCTGCACCGACCTCTGAGTGCTGAACTTCGAGAAGCAGGGCATAGAGGCTGTCACGCACCTGCGCAGCTGACCATCCTCCGTTGGCCTTGCTTATGTAGAGATTATTGTCTATCCACTTATGCTTAAACAAGGCATAGGCATTCTTGTTGCCACGCTGGCGATAGAGCTGATAGGCCTTCTGGTAGGCTATGGCTCTTTTCTTTGACTCGCCGACACCATCGTCCGTTCGGCGAACTTTATTTGCGACAAAAGAGGCCATGATACTCAAGAGGTCGTCTTCATAAAGCTCGTCATCACTGCCACTGGAGACCATCCAGCCATAGTCCTTAGCCTTGGCGTCTGCCAGCGCCTCGCAGTCGTCAAGAACACGGGAGAGATGCCAGTCACTCTTTCGATTATAGTCATTGCGGATGTCAAGGTCATTCTTAGTGACGTTAGAAGTCTGCATTCCCCTGTAACTTGAAGCGAGCATAGCATGGACAAGACTCTTCTCAACGGGATTTGTGAGCTTAGAGCAATAATCCTCCAGTTCCTTCACATTGTCAGGGAAACTCTCAGGGTCTTTATCTGCCTCTTTCTCCACATATTCTACTTTCTTCTGAAAGTCTGAGACAAATTTTCTGGTCTTTTGTCCCCAAGCAGTCAACTGATTCACAGCCAGCAGAAAGAAGAGGGACAAACATTTAATTAACTTGTAATTCATAAAATGTATTGATGTTTTGTTAGATAATATTCTCTGAATGAATAAACAAATGCAAATGTAATCAAAATAGACAAGACAACATTTACCCCAGACAGACAAAAAGCATTAAATTCAGATAGATTAACAAATTAGAGAGATGAAACATGAGTGGATGAAACACCCTGAACATAGCGGTAGCGGTCATGTCTAAAACCCCGCTTGCTCACAACCCTCCGTGAGCTTGCTCCCAAGGGGCTGTGGGCTTGCTCCCGAGGGGTTGTGAGCAAGCTCCCAAAGGGTGTTGAGCTTGCTGGATTGGAGCATTGAGTTTGCTGGAATAAAACATTGAGCTTTCAGGGGTAATCAAGAAGGGCTGAACGACAGGAAAGATGAACAGAAATAGCAAAATGCAAGACACAGATGGCAAAACCATGCGGTCAGACCCGATAATTTATGTCAAAAAGATAGAACTATCAAAAAAAGGACCAATATCCTTGTCAGCGAACCATAAAACATATACATTTGCCAACAGAACAACCAACAGAATTATCAGCAGAAAAACCTATAGAATAAATAGCAAGATAACCCCTATAAAACAAATCGTATTAACCTCTATAAATAATCCTTACTATGGAAGTCGAGAAAATCATGCAGGAACTGGAGCGCAAGCATCCAGGCGAGCTTGAATACCTTCAGGCTGTGAGAGAAGTGCTGGTATCAGTCCAGGACGTGTATAACCAGCACCCCGAGTTTGAGAAAGCAAGAATCATCGAGCGACTGGTAGAACCTGAACGCATCATCACCTTCCGCGTGCCATGGGTAGACGACAAAGGCGAGATACATGTCAACCTCGGATACCGTGTGCAGTTCAACAGCGCCATAGGCCCATACAAGGGCGGACTCCGCTTCCACCCTTCTGTCAATCTGTCCATACTCAAGTTCTTAGGATTTGAGCAGACCTTCAAGAATGCCCTCACCACCCTGCCGATGGGCGGAGGCAAAGGAGGGTCAGACTTCTCAATCCGCGGCCGGTCAGCCGGCGAGGTGATGCGATTCTGCCAAGCCTTTATGACAGAGCTGTATCACAACATTGGCCCAGACGAGGACATTCCCGCTGGCGACATAGGTGTGGGAGCCAGAGAGATAGGCTATCTCTTCGGCATGTACAAGAAGCTCACGCGCCAATGGAACGGAGTGATGACAGGCAAAGGCATCGAATGGGGCGGCTCGCTCATTCGCCCAGAGGCCACAGGCTACGGCGCACTCTACTTCGTCAATGAGATGCTGCGCACTCACGGACACGACATCAAGGGCAAGACGATAGCCATCAGCGGATTTGGCAATGTGGCATGGGGAGCAGCCAAGAAAGCCACAGAGCTGGGAGCTAAAGTCATCACCATCTCAGGCCCTGACGGTTACATCTATGACCCGGCAGGTCTCAACGAAGAGAAGATAGCTTACATGCTTGAACTGCGCGCTTCAGGCAACGACATCTGTGCTCCATACACCGAGGCCTTCCCAGAGGCACAGTTCGTGGCAGGCAAAAAGCCGTGGGAAGTGAAATGTGACATAGCACTTCCATGTGCCACTCAAAATGAACTTAACGGTGAAGATGCAGACAGACTCTTAGCCAACAAACCTGTCTGCATAGCCGAAGTGTCCAACATGGGATGCACAGCCGAAGCTGCTGAGAAGTTTGTCGCTGCCGGACAACTCTTCGCTCCAGGCAAGGCGGTCAATGCGGGCGGTGTGGCAACATCTGGCCTGGAGATGACACAAAACTCTATGCGACTGAGCTGGAGCGAAGCAGAAGTGGACCAAAAGCTCCATCAGATTATGCACAACATCCATGAACAATGTGTCAAGTATGGCAAACAACCCAACGGATACGTCGACTATGTCAAGGGAGCCAATATCGCAGGTTTCATGAAAGTGGCCAATGCCATGATGGCACAGGGCGTAGTGTAAAAGACTCACTTGCATGCAAGTCTTTTCAAATGAGCAGATGAAGCTCAACATGCACAATAATAAAAATGGATGTGCCGTCTGTATTGGCACATCCATTTTTATTATCGAAAGACTGCATGGCAGCGTTTTATAACAATACGTCAAAACGACACTGAAACCTCTTCCAAGCAGATCTTTCTTTTTCAATTAGCCACAATTTTCTTTCCTTTGGTCACCACAACATTATGCTGGCAAGGAACAGCTGTTGCAACCCCGTTGAGCTGATAGAGGTGCTGCGCACTACCAGAAGAAGGCGCGCCAGAGGCTTCGGGTGCATCGACTGACACTGACTCAGGCCACAGAGCCAATATAGGTCAGCGGATATCTCTGGTTGGTGATGCACTTGGTTATCCAAGCCGAACCGACCGAAAATATCCGCTGACCCGTTTCTTGATTATTGCCACAACATTTACAGTCCGCCATTAAAGTTATAGCAGCCCTTGAATGCATCTTTGCCAACAACCACGTCTTTTCCCATCACAATCACATTGGACAGTTGACGGCACCCGGCAAATGCCAATTTTCCTATTTTCCTTACTGTGGCAGGGATAAAGATGGTATATAAATCTGTGCAGTCCACAAAAGCGCAGTCTTCAATCTCTTTTATTCCTGACGGCAGAATCATCACTGGGGGTGTATTTGTAAAAGCGTAAGAACCTATGACGGATACTTCTTGTGGTATGGCTGATGAGGAACACGCAAGAACCAATCTGCCATTCCTCTTATCTACGATAGTGTTTGTCCCGTCCGACTTGTAGTGTTTGTTTCCACCATCAACGGTGATGGACTTGCACAGCTCGCACGAGCGGAAGGCGGCAGGGTGAATGTCTGCCACTGAGGCTGGAATATGGATGGATGTTATCCCGCTCTTCAAAAAGGAGTTCTCACCGATACACATCACTCCGTCTGGGATAACTGAGCCTTTGCATCCTGAAACCAGTTCATCGTTTGACGTTTCGACTATGGCATTGCAGTCGTTGCGCGAATCGTATGTGGCATTCTTTTCATCTACAATTAGCTTCTCAAGCGAAGAGCACCCCATAAACAGGTCGTTGGGCAATTCTTTCACGCTCTTTGGGATGAAAATGCTGTCCAATGAGACGCAATGTCCGAAATGCGTATGTCCTTCGAAACGTGCGAGCGTAGAGGGGAGACTTACACGTTTCAGGGCATAGCAGCGGTA
>JAXJBE010000237.1:0-8102 GCA_036303125.1 Bacteroidaceae bacterium | reverse complement strand
ATGGTGGTGAGTCCTTTCACAGCACGACGCTTAGTTTCAAGTTCCTCTTCGAGAGATTTGTTCTCGCGATGCAGTTCACGGTTGTGTTCTTCGAGTGATTTGTGACGTGCGCCTGTTTCATGGATGTCATCGCCACGTTCCAGTCCCCACTTCTCATTGACGGCAGCATACCAATCATGCCATTCACGCATCTTGTCGCGAGCTGCAACAAGAGAACCGCCTCCGAACATGTCCTTTGCGGATAGGCGACCGTCCTCCAAGATTGGAGTAATGGTCGCATGAATGTGACAGTTCTTCTCGTCACAGTGTGCAATAAAAGAAATGATGTTCTTCTCACCGATACGTTCTGCGAGAGCCTTGTAATTGTCGAGAGCGAACTGCTCTATCTCAGGCATACGCTTGATGTGAGCATTGTTTCCTCGCTCTTGAAGCACTTGATTTCCGAATGCAAGCTCATTCATGCGTTCACTGTTCCCACCTATAACAAGAGAAACTGAGAGATGTTGAGTGCTTCTGACTATAGGCTCTTTGCCTGTTGCAGCAAGCCTTTCAGCTTTCCATTCTGCGATACGTGCATCTACTTTTTCCTTGATGCAGACCAATTGATCTACTGGTGCGATGACACCTCCTTTGCGTACCTCGAAGTTGAGATGCGCACGACTTTTGTCATAATTACGTTCGGGGTCATCAAGTTTACAGTCCCATCGGGACTCATCCCATTTGCGCTGATGTTCTGCGCCGAGTGCTGGAGTCATCTTCATTTTGCTGACTTCGAGCATAGCTTTTTTACCTTTACCCATATAGTTATCCTGTATAATGGTTTGACATAAATGTGATTATTCTGCCAGAGCTTGCTCTTTCATTAGGCAGACCTCAACCCCTCGGAGAGCCTAACAGCCAAGTGTGCTTGGTGTATTAGGCTACACCAAAGGGTTATAATGTCTGCAAGCAGACTCGTTACGGCTTACTTCTCCCAAGGTTCAGCCCCGAGGTATCTGTTCAGATACATCTGGTCAATGGCGTTAGGTGTTTGACTAATGTAGGTTTGAACGAAACCGATGGCTTTACGCTTCTTCTCTTCGCTGAAGGAATCCCAAATAGAGAGCGATTCGTTGCGATAAGTACCGAGTTTCGGATATACCGCTTCGATTGCATCAAGAGGGAGCGATTCTTCAACGGCTTCTGACACTTCGGTAGCATCGTCTGCGATTTGCTGCGATTCGCTATCAGTCGCAGTTGCTTTCTTGGCAGCCTTCTTCTTTGCAGCCGACTTCTTGCCCATGGCATTGGTCGTATTGATTTCGCTGCGTTTTGCAGAAGACTCACGCTGCGCATCGATGATTGAGCGAAACAGAGAGAAGATTGCTTTGAGCGCACTATTGCTGAAAGAGGGAGCAATACCCTTGTTGGCATACTGGGCGATGGCTTTTGCCATCTGCCCAGCTTCCTTATCATCAAGTTCTGCCAACATCACAAGATGATCAATAGGAATAATAAGATTTTTCATACATTACTAATTTAGAATTTTTGAATACACATTAGCATAGACCTGGCTGTTGACAGCATAGCTGCGACTTGCTAACTTTGGGTTGGCATAGAATGTGTGATAGAACGAAACATTCTTGTCGCTGCCCGCAACATTGATAGATTGTACAGGCTGCACAATGCCTGCAAGAACCAGCAATACACCAACACAATGGCAGTATGCGTCAATATCCTTCTTATTGCCAACATTGGCAGCAATACTTCCACCGAATATGCACTGAAGAGTAAAGGCATCACGAACTGTTCCTAAAGGGCTCTTTTCGTCAAGATTGAGTTCTTGAATAGCTACAATCTCCGAAGGAGTAAGATACTTGCGTCCAGAAGGAAGTTCATCATACTCGGTTTTGTTGCGACCGAAATCCATGACAACCTTCATGGGCTCATTCATACTGATTGCATTAATAAAAGGCTTGTTTACCTTAGTTGCCATCTTAACTTTGGTTGGAATGATGGCGAATTCCTTTTTCTTGAACTGTTTCATTTTGAAAGTGTTTATTGTGAGCTTTCGCCCGGTTTAATACTTTTCTAACTCTTCACATAATTGCCTTTGCTCGTTCGCTTGAGTCGTCCGTCCTGAATGAACTTGTCAATCCACTTGGCGGCAGTGTTGGGATTCTCGTTCATTTCAGAAACGATTCGGTCGTAAACGGATTTGTCGAACTCATCCGGAAGTTTGTGATACAACGCATAGCGACGGGCATTGACACCAGTCTCGATGTCGGGGAGGACATTGCGATTGTTCGTCAGACGCAACTTCAAATAGATGTGTATAGAGTGATAGAGCAAAATCTCACAAATACACAACACAGTATTGAAATCCTCTTCGGAACACTCCAGAATAATCCTTCCGTCTGGAGTTCTGGTTGGCGGTAGGGAACTATCGAATGCACGAATGGCTGTAAGCATCATCATCATGCGAAAGGCAATAAGTCCCAACCGTCGGACGATTCCCTGCATACCATTGTCAACTTCTTCGCAACACTCATCATTGAGCCTGGCCAGCCACTCAACAAAGCGACGTTGAAGATGAGTTGGCAATACGAATACAAAAGAACCTTGATTTATGAATATATCGAGCAAGTGTAGAAATTTATCACCCATAATCTTGAATACGGCATGTTTCGAGCGAGTCACATCATCGGTGGCGAAGACATCGCGTATTCCTCGACGAAAGGGAATAAAATAGAAGATGAATCGGCTGAGCAGTCCGTTTTCCGCATCGGGTATGAGGTGGCGTATCTGTTCGGGAGTACCAGCCAAGACTACAGAGACTCTCGGATTGTCGATTTCCAAGTATTCTCTATCTTTGCGACGGCTCATACTGATTGTTTCATGATGGAACGCCTTGCGGAGCAAGTCGGAGTAATTGCCATGCTCGGATTTGAGCGTCTGGCTAAGCGTGTCACCCTCGGTCTCAAAGAATAGCCCTATACCATCATTGTCATGCAGTATGCTAATCAAAGAGCTTGCGCTGCTATTGGCTGGAATGATAAGAGTCTTCTGTGGTGGAGTAACTGGCTCCATCGCTTCAGGATTTTTGCCTTTGCACTTCTGATACTCGGACAGTTCAAGCTTATATTCAATCATCCTCTGGGCAGTCTGTTCGTGTAGACGTTGATTGATTGGTGCCACAAGTTCACGGCAGAGCGTCAAAGCTCCTTTGCCCATACCGGCTTCGGCCACAACAAACAGATAAAGGTTGGAGTAAACCACACGTTCATCATAGACACCACACACATTGTAGAAGCAGACAGATAGGCAGCCAATAGCTCCAAGCAGTATCACATCGCGGTCTTCAATGGAGATGGCATTGCCGACTACTTTCTGCAAGAAGGGCGGCAAAGCTCCGAAAATCTCCTCGGGGAAGTGAGGCAGTTCGCTTTCTGATTTTACCCATTTTGCCGTTTTACCATTTTGGTAATTTGGTAAAATGGTATTAAAAGAGTGATGGAGTTCGATGCCAGCCTGGGCTGCATAATGGAAGAAGGAGGCGATGGTCACACCTGAGCCTCTGCCATTCAGACAATGAGTAAACTGCTTGTCTGTGTTCGCTGGCTCATAATCAGGATGGAGTCGGCTGACTCTGTGAAAGAAGTCTCGTCCACGTTCTCCCAATCCATCGGCCAAAGCGAAACCAATATTCACCCACATACCATAATCGGGGGCAATGTCAACGCCATTGGCCTCTATCTCCTGAACAACGCTGTCTATATCAGTAGCGAGGTCTGTTGTAGTCTCAGGAGTGTCATGTGTCTGCAAGGCAGGTAGCGAAGCCTCTTGTTTAGAAGGGGCATTCTCCCAATATGGGGCGGAAAAGATTTTCTTTGACATATTCCGAGTATTTAGGGTTAATGTATGCCTGTGGGTCGTAAGGCAGAAAGCAGGAACGTGCCACGTCGCTTCCTGACTTATCCACAGGAGGCAATCCAGTTGACTTAATACAGTTGGCTACAGCCATGAAATAGCGGGAATGCTCCCAGCCTTTCAAGTCGATGGGGATAATCCACTTCACGCCATCGCCTGATGGACTTGTGAACATCTGTTCCGTATCGAAGTAGTCATGCTTCAGAAGTCGCTCTTTGAACCTGTCGGGATTTCCGACATGATCAAAATCGAGGCACAACAAACCTGAGTGCTGAATCAGCTCTTTCTCATTTCGCTTGCGAAACAATCCCGAGAATGTACAGTAGTCAAAGTGAGTTGCCTTATACTTCTTGGCTTCCGAAGGTGATGTCAGTGAGCGGAGTGTGTCGGTCTGCGGCTTGGCGTAGTGACCGACAAGGTAGCGATAGACATCAACTACCGTGATGGCACGGCATGGCTCAATGTTCTGAATGGGTTTTCGGTAAAAGGAGAATCCATGCAGGTCGTCCATGCCGCGCCAAAAATCGGTTGCGTAGTCTTGCATCATACTTCTTTCCCTTTCTTTGACAAGACAAAAGCCTTGGCTTCTAGCAGCAGCTCTTCTTCAGACTTCTGGGCTCCACGTTTCAACCACTCATCTATCTCAGACTGAAGGAACATAAGTCCCTTGGTCATCTTATGATAGGGGATAGTCTTCTTGGACACCCATTCATAGACGGTCTGCTTCTTGGGATGACTGGGGTGATAAGCACAAAGCTCATCGATGTTCATCCATCGAGGTGATTCACTGGCCTGCTGTTTGTGTCGCAGTGTGTTGACTGTCTCCTGAAGACTGTCAACTTTTTCAATGAGGTAGGTCAATGCTCTTGGCATCTCCTCCAACGATTTTACTTGAAATGTTTCGGTCATATACTTATATTTTTTTGAATTGTATTTTGTGCCTTTTTTCGTTGAATGGCGATGCAAAGTAACTCACTAAATTACGAACTGCCATAAAATTTGAGCTTCAACAGACCGATATTATAATTGCTTAAGATTTGAGTATGATTTTGCGGCAAAAATCATACTATAAACCTCATAGACAGAGCTTTATAACAACAAAACAAAAGGTGATAGAAACATGCGTATAAGGAATGGTAATGACATAAAAAAGCCCCCGATAAACTCGGAGGCTCAACCCGATAAAGCAAGTAGGAATCAGATAGCAGGAACACTTTCTACGTCATCATTGGTGGGAGTAAGATTCTCAATATGGATGACATCGGCAGCATTACGCTTACTCTTATCAACAATGTGAGCATAAATCTGAGTGGTCTTTACATTCGTATGTCCAAGCATTCCTTTAATGGTATAGATGTCGGTATCACGTTCGAGTTGCAGAGTTGCGAAGGTATGACGACTGCAATGGAATGTGATATGCTTCTTGATGCCCGATGCTTCAATCCATTTCTTCAACGGACGAGAAATCCAAGACGAACCAGTCAGTCCTTCAAATACACGCTGATTTGGTTCTCTACGTTCTCCGCAAAGGGAGTAGGCCTGTTCGTTGATAGGGAGATAATCCACCACATGTGTCTTTCGCTGGGTGAAGTCCACTCGCCATCCACTCCCTGTTTGAGTTATTTCGCCCCATGTAAGATCATGAATGTCACACAGACGGATACCAGTGAGTACAGCAAAGAAGAAGGCACGCTTCAATACTTCATTCTCACAAGGAGTCTTGGCCAATGTTTCTGCTTCTTCAAGTGTCAATGTTTCTCGCTTGACTTTCACATCAGGAATGCCTTTCACCTTGGCTGCGATGTCAACAGTAAGGTATTCGTCAATGAATGCACGATGCAAACCTGCCTTTACAATAGAGAAATATGTAGCGGCAGAGTTTTGCGAGAGAGTACCACCTTTGTTACCTCCCTGTGGAGCAGAGAGCATGAACAACTTGATGTCTTCAAGAAGTTTTGCTGAGATTGTCTTGAACGGGATGGACTTTCCTTTAGAGTAGATGGACAGCAATTTACCTACACGAGTCCAGTTGACGATGATAGAGTCAGAGCTGTTAGGATGACACTTGTAAATAATGCTGTTGAAGTATGCAATGAAATCCTGTTCGCCGCGTTCGTTCTGAGCAATCATTTCCTGCTCTCTGTCGGAATAAACTACGGCGGTGTCGTACTCCTGCTGACGCAAGGCACGTACCTTGTCGGCATATCGACATGCCTCCTTGTCCAACTGCGATGTGCATTGGATGATGCCATTTGAATCCCGCTTAGGTTTGTACTTGTAGTTACCGTCCTCATCAATCTTGCTGATGGCAGTCATATCCCAGATAGGGGTAGTGATGGTACGGTTAACTGCCTCAATGACTCTCTTAGGCTTTGTGCTGCCCGGATTACGTACAGGGTACGACTCGATGTAGAGGTACCACTCGTCACGGAAGATCGACTTACGGAGCTTAACCGTGACTTTGGTGTGCAATAAAGGTCTTCTCATTTTGTTTCTGATTTATATAAGTTATCAATTTCTTCTTTGGGTACATACACATAGTTGCCAATTTGACGAGAGGGGATGGAGTACTTTCTGACATGTGCCCACACAGAACTATCGTTGATGTGGTATTTCTCGCAGACTTCTCCGATGGTGTAGCAGTCCTCAGGTTCGAGACTGTACTTCTTGGGCAGAGGTGTTTCCTTGATGTGCTTGGCTATCGGCCGCTTCGCAAACATCTTCTCCAGATCCTTACGGTTTATCCTTGTGAGTCTGGTACCAATGTTGATGCTGGGTATCTGACCTCGACGAACCATCAGATACAGCGTATCACGTTCAACACCATAGATAGCCACAGCTTCCCTGATGGAGATATACTCTCTCACCTTGGGAACACTTTTGGCAATCAAAGCCAGTTTCTTTTCCCTAGCTTCTGCTCTCTTCTTACGTGCGTAAGCCACATCACTACATTTCTTGCAGCAGTAGAGGCTATCGAGCGTTTTGATGATAAACACCTTTCCGCAGATTCCGCACCTTCTTTTGATTTCAAGTCCTAAATTTGGCATCTTTTTGCTTTTTATGAGTTAATATGTGACATGTAACAAATTGAAACAGCCCTCAAACGCCCATTTTCGTATCCTGTACGTCACCGACTATTAAGTACGGATTAGTAGGAATAAGTAGGTTTTAGTCGGGCTTTTCCTACGTTTTTGTCGTGCTACACGCATGTAACAAAAAAGCCGTAAAAAAAGGGGGAATAAGCACATAGAAAACATGAGCCCATAAAATGCAAATGGCGTGTAACTCATTGAGCTACACGCCATTTGATAGTGTTTTGTTATGTCTTTGCTTATGCGTCTCATTTGACCTCCTCGAAGTCAGCATCCTGAACATCATCTGCGCTTCCGTTGGATGAACCAGCCTGCTGACCACCTTGGAAACCTGCATTTGAACCAGCCTGCTGACCTGCACCTGCAGTGTACATCTTCTGTGATACAGCCTGCATAATCTGGTTGAGGCCATTGACTGCAGTGTCAATCTGAGCCACATCCCCACTGTCCTTAGCCTTCTTGAGAGCCTCGACAGCAGCTTCTATCTGAGACTTGTCATCTGCTGGTACCTTATCTTTGTTTTCATTGATGAAGTTCTCTGTCTGGAAAATCATAGAGTCAGCCTGATTGATTTTGTCTACACGCTCACGCTCCTTCTTGTCTGCGTCAGCATTAGCCTCAGCCTCAGCCTTCATGCGATCTATCTCTTCCTTAGAGAGACCAGATGACGCTTCTATGCGGATTTCCTGTTCCTTACCTGTAGCCTTGTCCTTAGCTGATACCTTAAGGATGCCATTTGCATCGATGTCGAAGGACACCTCAATCTGCGGCACGCCACGACGAGCTGGCGCAATACCTGTGAGGTTGAAGATACCAATCTGCTTGTTCTGGTTAGCCATTGGACGGTTACCCTGAAGGACGCGGATTGTCACCTCTGTCTGATTGTCAGCAGCTGTAGAGAACACCTCTGACTTCTTGCAAGGGATGGTGGTATTGGCCTCAATCATTGTTGTCATGACTGAACCAAGAGTCTCAATTCCCACATTAAGCGGAGTGACATCAAGGAGAACTATGTCGCCTACACCCTCTTCCTTGTTAAGGATGGCGCCCTGAATGGCAGCTCCCACTGCTACTACCTCATCTGGGTTTACTCCCTTAGAT
>JAXJBE010000236.1:0-3937 GCA_036303125.1 Bacteroidaceae bacterium | reverse complement strand
GGGTAAGGTGGCTGATATGGAGGTGGTTCTACAATCATTGAAGCAGCAGGACATAAACAAACTGCGTCAGATATGCAACATGAAAGGGAGGATATCTCATAAACAGACAAAAGAAATCACTATGATAAATTAAATTGTATATTATGATTTTAGTTGCTATTATTCTCTTGGCTCAGCCCATTGTTGCGTCCTTGATTTTGGACAGGATATATGGCAGTTCTTACAGGAGAGAGATGAGAAGTAAACGTTCTTTTGTATCACTTGCAGCATTGTTGGCTGTAGAAGAAGAGATTTCGCATAACAAAGATTTGTGCAAGGACGATGGTACGGGAATCGTGTTTTTGAGTTTTCCACAAGGATTGGTGAAGGTGTTTTCTCATGACGACGGTAGGTTCGGCATAACGATTGTGGCCAGAGTGATTGATGACGCTTATGTGGATGAGGCTCGTGAGTACTGTAAGGAGTTGGACGAAATGGACAAGCGTATAAGATATAGTGTCGGGTATGAGCCTTATTTTGAAAGAACATGTTTTTCCATAACTTGTGACTTTGAGGAAGATCCGGAGGATGAGGATTCTGAATACTACATCCTTGATTATGTAAGATCATACTTAGTGCCCAAGCAACGCGAACTTTCGGCATTATGGAAACGCAAGATGCAGGAGTTCTCGTGATAGAATGGTTACTTATTCTCGCTCTGTATCATAAAAGTATAACATAAAAAAGAGAAAATTATGATAGGAAGTATTATAGAAGACATTGTGGGAAGCATTTTACAAAGGGAAATATGATATGAAGACGTTGAACTATATGTAGAGAAGATATGGAAGAGGATTATTATGCAACCAAACGTAATGGACATCAACAGAATTCTGAATCTCAATATTCCTGACATCCACTCTGCATACGGCGGGGTACGAGGAAAGACAATGTCAGCACATGGCCAGAACTATGCCTGGCCTGTTATCAAGGACGCAGGGGTTCATACCATCATCGACCTTCGCAATGACGGCATGAACCAACGTATGCAGAACCTTTGTGAAGAGTATGGCATGGAGTATTTCTACTACCCTGTAGATAATCGTGCCGATGTCGTTGAAAGTATGGTGTCTTTGTTTCCAGAGTTTTGTGAACGCATCGACAGGGGCAGTTTCTATATAGCCTGTGCTATGGGGCTTCACCGTACAGACATCGCTCTCTGCACATTTTGGGTGTTCTATGGTGCAGACAAGGGAATGGAGCCGCCGACCCTGCAAGGCTACCTGAAGGAAAGCGGTCACAACACCTCAAAGATATTGCGAGTGCTTAATGCTTTCTATGACAAACTCACGGAGAGAAATGGCAAGGAACCCATGTCCATCGAGGAGTTAAAGCGAAGAAAGCAAGTCATTAACGAGCAAAGCAAGAGAAACAATAAAAAGTAATAACCTCATAACAAGATTAATCATGGAACAGAAATATACCATTTGCTTTGTCTGCACAGGCAATGCTTGCAGAAGTCCATTTGCCGAGTGTGTACTCAAATCGATGCTCGAACAAGAGGAGATGGACAATATTAAAGTGTTCTCTCGTGGCACATTGGACTGGGGAGAAAACCCTCGTGAAGCTAATATGGTACGAATTGCCAGCGAACTGGGTTATGACCTTAAAGGTAAGACGACCCCTACCACGCGAGATAATTTGTACGAGGCAGACTGCATTGTTATCTTTGATGCAGAACACCGCAATGCCATTACCAAAGTGCTTGACTATGCACATTGGGACAGGATTGTAATGTTCAATAAGCTGGCATTTGGCACTGATACTGCCGTTATGGATCCACACTATCAGTCTGATGCTGTATATCGAAGTGTTGCCTCGCATATCGTAGAAGGATGTAAGCGAATGATAGACCTGTGGAGAAATAATCCACCAACTCACAAGGTGTAAAGAAATGATGATAGAAAATAGTGCTTCTGTCTATCTTTCTTTATAGAAATAGAACAAACGAAACAAGGAGAAACGAATATGGACACAACAGAAGAAGAAAAAGACTGGCTACGTCGCATCAGCGGACAGAAGCCTACTGAAACAGCAGAAAAGCGAGTCAAGAAAGTTGCCAAGGAAGCTGTTGAGCAGAAGACCTCTTCTGTAAAGAAGAAAGGCAATGGCTTCGACGATGTTGCCGGCATGAACGAGTTGAAGCAGAGGGTAACAGAAGGTTTCATCAACGTGCTCCGAAATCGTGAATGTGCAGAGACCTATGGCATCAAGCCTCCGTCTATGCTGTTTTATGGCCCTGCAGGATGCGGAAAGACCTTCTTTGCGGAGAAGATGGCAGAGGAGATAGGCATCAATTTCGTAAAGATAGTTCCCGATGACCTTGCCTGCACTTGGGTTCACGGCACACAGCAGAAGATTGGAGAGGTGTTCAAGGATGCAGAGAAAAACGCTCCCACCCTACTCTTCTTTGATGAGTTTGATGCAATGGTGCCACGACGTTCGGGTGAAGAAGGCAACCAACATTATGACAGCGAGGTCAATGAGTTTCTCTGTATGCTCAACAACGCCTCCGACAAAGGTGTCTATGTTCTTGCTGCCACCAACCATCCTGAGCGCATAGACAAGGCGGTGCTGAGAACCGGGCGTATTGACGAAATGGTCTATATCGACATGCCAGACATGGAAGCCCGCAAGAGCCTCTTTGCCCTGGCACTCTCTAAACTACCTACGGAAGGAAACATTGATATGACCCACCTTTCAGAGTTGACCAACGGCTACAACTGTTCCGACATCAGCTATATTGTCAAGTCGGCAGCCCGCAAGAAGTTTAACGAAACAATCAAGGATCCAGACGGAAAGAAATACGGCATCACGCAGGATGTTCTGGAAGAGATAATAGCGACCAGAAGTCCATCTGTTACAGCCAGATCACTTCGGGAATATGAGCGGGTAAGGAGCGAGTTCTCACCAAAGGACAAAGGGCTCAAACCTGTAACTATAGGGTTTAGATAACAATAATAGTAACCATAAAAATTAATCAGATGAAAGAAAAAATTTTAGAAGCCTTTGACAACTTGGGCTTTAACTTGGAAGACAACGAATCGTTGGGTTATCACTTTTTTTACGAGGGCATCAACTTTCTCTATATGTACAATGAAGATGATGAGGAATTCCTCAACATCGCTGTTCCAGGCATTTACGACCTGGAGGATGACAACAAGGAAAACTATGAAGCACTTAAAGAGAAAATCAACTCCACCCTTAAATACGTCAAGGCATACACCCTTGGCAAGGGGCTCTGGCTATTCTACGAACGTGACCTTCTTGGCAACGAAGACCTAGAGGAGGTGATCCGTCATATGATTCTTCACCTTGCCGCTGCTCTGATGTTCGCGCGTGACGCTATCGACAAGATAGACAATGGTGAGAGTGATAATAGTTCAGATGACGATAACAACGACTAAACAGCAATATTATGACAAAACAGGAAAAGGTGGTTTCTATACTACAGTCTCTTGGCTTCAAGCCACAGATTGATGAAGAAGGCGACATTTTTATCCGCTATCAGATGAAAACGTTCTATGTGATGAACGCAAATAGCGACGATGAAGACTATCTCATTGTTGTTTATCCTCAGATGTATGAGATTGACGAAGGGGAAGAGACAATAGTTCTCGCAGCCTGCAACAAGATGACTCGTGAGATAAAGCTTGCCAAGTTATATATAGACCAGACCTTGAAGAATGTATCGGCAAGCTGTGAGTTCTATTACAATGGCGAAGAAAGCCTGAAGACCTGCCTTGACAAGGCTATAGAGATTCTCGGCATGGTAAGGCCTGCATTCGTCAAGACAATGCGTTCATTTGACTGACAACTACCTGAGTTTATCAAGGAGGTGAAGCGTTAAACCGATTGCGACCTGGAGCGTGATATGGCTGGTATAGCGGTCTGAAAT
>JAXJBE010000235.1:0-4297 GCA_036303125.1 Bacteroidaceae bacterium | reverse complement strand
TCGCTCATAGTTTGATAAAAGTTTTAAGATGAATACTGTGGAAACTCCGTTTTCTGTTCCGTTAAATAGATTGTTTATGCCACCACTACATTGTTTCCGATAATAATTCTCATGGAATCAGTCAGACACGTTGTTTCCTTACTCTCTCCTTTGGGATTGGACGCAAAAACAGCGTTTCTTGCACCATTCCGTATGGAGTAATGCAAGAAACGCTGTTTCTTACCTCTTCCTCTTTCGATTTATGCTATCATCGTGCCACAAATCCCTCGCGAACTTTTCCGTGGCAATAATGACACCGTTTCTTGCTTCAAACCGACAAGAATTGCCACAATGTCAGCCGTATTCTGCCATCTTAATGGTAATATAGCGTTAAATTTCATGTTTTTTCCTGTTTTCGTCACTTTTTGGGGGATAAAAAGTTAATTGCTTAGAAATCAGCAAATAAGCCTCTGAAAATTTGCAAATTTGGGTGTCCCACGCTATCTTTGCATCATGTTTTTACGCAAGAAACCCAACAAGTCAGGCAGCACAAGCGTACAGGTCATCGTCAAGACCAAAAACCGCAAGCAACGTGTGGTCAAGACCATTGGCTCCAGTCGGGACACAGACGAGATTGAACGGCTGATGGCTGAAGGTAGGAAGTACATTTCAGATCAGAATGGGCCGTTATTCCCTGACATAGACGAAGATGAAAACGCTGTTGACGCATTCGTTGGCTCACTCACGAACTCCCAGATAAAGGTTGTCGGCCCGGAGTTGATATTTGGACGGCTTTACGACTACATAGGCTTCAATTCAATTCCAAGCGAGATGTTCCGCCACATGACGATATGCCGTCTGTTCAATCCTGGCAGTAAACTCAAGACAGTGGACTATCTGGAGCGTTACCTGCATGTGTCATATGACATTAGTAAGATATACCGCTTCCTGGATAATTTGTGCTACCGAAAAGACACTAAGCTTGCAGCTGACAAGGGCAGGAAAGAGTCCGGCACTGATTACAAGAGGCTTGTGGAACAAATATCATTTGACCATACGAAGAAGGTGGTAGGTGGAAATATCAGCGTCTGCTTCTATGATATGACAACGCTCTATTTTGAAGCGGCAGATGAGGATGACCTACGGAAGGCCGGATTCTCGAAGGACGGCAAGCACAGCAATCCACAGATTTTCCTAGGACTGCTGGTAGCCAGCGGCGGCAATCCCATAGGTTACGAGATTTACGAAGGCAACATCTACGAGGGCAACACCATTGTTCCATTAGTAAAGGCTCTTGCGGAGCGCTTCGGTTTTTGCAAGCCTGTTGTCGTCGCGGATTCCGGGCTGCTCAGTAAGAAGAACATCGAAGCACTGACTTCGGACGGCTATGAATATATCCTCGGAGCAAGGCCTAAATCAGAATCCGACGATATGAAGGACCGTATTCTGTCATTGGATTTGAAGTATGGCGACATCAAAGAGGTCGATAAGGGCAATGGAGTGCGTCTGATATTGTCCTCATCGGAGAAAAGAGCACACAAGGACAAGAGAATGCGTGAGAAGGGATTGGCAAGGCTACAGAAAAAAGTAAAAAGCGGAAAGCTTACAAAGCAAAACATCAACAATAGGGGGTATAACAAGTACCTCAGGCTTGACGGTACTGTCGATGTAAGCATCGATATGGCCAAGCTTGAAGCGGATGCCGTATGGGACGGCATAAAAGGCTACGTCACCAATACAAGACTTACACCGGAGGAAGTCATCGATTCGTATGGCAATTTGTGGTTTATCGAGCGCGCCTTCCCTTTTAACAAATTTGACTTGGCTGTCCGTCCGATATACCACAGACTACGTAACCGCATTGAGGGACACATCTGTATTTGCTTCACGGCCTACACGATATTGTTGGAGTTGGAAAGAATATTGAAGGCTGCCAAATCGGACATAACCATACATCGTGCGCAGGAACTTGCAAAGAACATGTATGCTATCAGCTACATTCATGCTCGATCCAAGCAGGCCGTGGAGAGGATACTTGGAATGGATGAGGAACAACGTAAACTTTATGATTTGATCGATATGGCCACCCAATCTTGAAATTTGGGTGTCCCTATGACGAAAACAGGAAAAGTCCTATATTTGCCATCGAAAGATGGAATTTTACTCAGTCCGTTGAGTAAACCTACAGCGTGAACTTATACCCCGCCGTAATATACACAGCATGGTTGCGTGCCGAAGGAGAGTCGACCGTGATGTTCCAAGGGTCGTTTGACTTCAGGTTTATGGCTTTTCTGAACTCGAAGCAATATGAGGCGTCGAGGGTGATGTGTCGCCATTCATAGCTCAGGCCAAAGGGAATGCCAGCCACAATGTTGCGGAAGGTGCTGCTCACACTCTCCGACTTCTTCTCCTTGTACGTCTCCCATAGATACATTGATGATGTGCCGTCGCCAAGATTCATGGTGCGTATGCTTTGTATGGTAATCTTGTCCTTTGCTGAGACGAGCAAGCCAGCCTGCACACCGATATGGGCTGCCAGTCCCTTCACGCTCGGGAAGTAAGCCTTTACTTGCAGAGGCACGGATACGTAAGTAACGTCAAGCTTTTCATTTGCAGATGCGTATTTCTCTTTCTGCTCCTTGAATCCGGTGCCTATAAGACTGAAGTCGGCTCCCGTCGTCAATGAGTAATACTTAGACAAAGGAATCTCCATGCTTGCTCCAAACGTGTATCCTGCTTTCCATTCCTTTGATGCCGTAAGTGCAGAGCCGTCCATTTTGGATATTGTTAGGCCAGCATGTGGAATGATTGACACGCGGCGACCTTCGTTCTGAGCCGATGCCCACATAGGCAGCAGCGACATGACAACGGCTGATATGATATTTTTCATATTGTTCATTTTCTGTTGTAAGTATATATTTCTGTTGTGTTACCCTGCTTGCGGGTGAGCTTCATGCTGTCTTCAGTCTTGTCGCTGATGGTCCAGGATTCTGTATAACCGTATCTAGGTATAATGAGTGCATTGAAGTCTCCAGATTTAGTTATGTTTTCACCGTCCATTGTGAACCATTGGTCAAAAACAACAGTTCCAAATCTGTCCCATTTATACGTTTTATGGTTTTCCATGAAAGCGAGAGTGTGGTAAAACTGCGAGTTCCAGCTGTCGTCATTCTTGATGTCAATATCCGTGATGCTGTTGCCATCCACAATGTAAACATAGTGTGTGGTTACCCACTTGCCCAAGATGTATTCGGGCACATGCGTCTTCATTATCTCGTCAGCCCTCAGCATCTCTTCGGGCACGTCTTTCTTCACAAAGTGTTCCACGCTATTATTGTTGTCGCCATTGGCAAAGACAAGCAATGAGTTGTTATTCACGGCATACACATTCCAATTGATTCCTGATGAGAGAATTGTGCAGTTGTTGTCGTTCAGTTCAATCTCAGCCGAATGATATTGCACGAAATGATGCTCTGTATCAGACCATATCTGTGATATGTCGGAGATATTACCTTCTTTGTCGACGTAGAATCCGCAGCCAGTCTCGTTGTCATGTTCCCAATAGCCCGTGAAGTCGGTAACTTTGAATCCCGACATCTTCATTCCTTCAAGTTCGCTTATCATCTTATCGCCATCGCCAGGCAGCGACGTGAGTCTGTAGAAAGGCACCACAGATGTCTTGCCGTTATAGGCGAGATACATCTTTTGGTCGTCGTTTCCTGCCACGGTCACGTTGTAATATTTGCCGTAGTCTTTGAGTAGTTGCATCTCATAGTGATTGCCGTTCACACACCACTTGCCCGTCTTGTATCCCAATTTATAAGGATTGTCTGTGACGCTGGTATACATCCATTCTGTCACAGTGTTGTCATTGTGCACCACGATGCCTTGAATGGCACCGTCGCCATTGATGTCCTCACCGGCTATCTGCCAAGAGCCAGTGATGGGCACATTGATGTCGGGCGACACTTTAGGTGCTTTGAATGCTGGGTCGTCGCAGCATGATGTCTGCATAACTACGGTGAGCAGGCATAATGAAAGGGTTGTGAAACAAACGTGTTTCATGATTTTGTGTATACCTTAATTCCGCAACACTATAAAATTTAACTTTTATAATATCCTAAGCCGCTCAGCAGAGCCGGTTACTTGGACAAGCCAAGCGGCCCAGGATTTTGCCATGTCAGAGGATTCACTTAACTTAGTGTTGCAAAAACAATCAAACAAAACCTCATCAGGCATAACAAAATTACTAGGGTGTCCAGTTTGTTGTACCAAATTTAGCTCACTTTCCTAAGCGTTTTGGTTCGTTCTGTAACCC
>JAXJBE010000234.1:0-7939 GCA_036303125.1 Bacteroidaceae bacterium | reverse complement strand
TGGCAAGAGTAGACAACTACGAATACATGAAGCCCGAAAACATTGAACTCTTCAAAAAGATGGGCATAGAGTCGCTCATTTATCCAGAACTCCTCGCAGCCGAAGACATCGCAGCCAGCTCGCGCTATAGCTGGGTCAGACAGATGTGGGAATTTAACGGAGGCGAACTGCTCATGCTCAGCGTGAAGATGCATGACGCCAATCCCATCCACGACAAGGAGATAAGCAACAAAGACAACCAGCTCGTCGGCTACACACTCAAGCAGATTGGCATGCAACACGGACACAACTTCCACGTGGTGGCCATCAAACGCTGCGGAGAGATGATAAGCCCTAACGGCGATGAGATGATACTTCCACGAGACCTTGTCTTCTTCATGACCACCAAAGACAAACTCGATGACATACGGCACCTGACAGGCAAGGATGACTACCCTGCCATAAAGAATAGCCTCATCATCGGAGGAGGCAAACTCTCAGTCAGAGCCAGCTGGAAACTCAACGACATACACAACAACGTCAAGATTATTGAGCCTGACCGCCAGCGAGCAGAAGATCTGCAGGCACTCGTGTCCCCGGACACCATGATACTCGAAGGCGAGGGCTACGACGTTGACCTCCTCAACGATGAGGGCTACAACAGCATGGAAGCCATAATAGCCCTTACCGACAACGACCAGGCCAACATCCTCGCATGCGTAGCAGCACGACGCCGAGGCATACGCAAGACCATAGCGCAAGTCGAGAACCTTGACTACTTCGACATGGCCGACGACCTCGACATAGGCACTGTCATCAACAAGAAGATGATCGCAGCCAGCCACATCTACCGCATGCTGCTCAAAGGCGATGTCAACAACGTGAAGATGCTCGCCATCGGCAATGCCGATGTGGCCGAATTTATAGTCAAGCCCGGCTCCAAGGTGACAAAGAAAATCATCATGGAGCAGCACCTCCCTAAAGGCGTCAACATCGGCGGCATGTCGCGAGACGGCAAGTCCATGCTCGTAGGTGGACGCACTCAGTTGCAAGCAGGAGACAAAGTAGTGGTCTTCTGCACAGGCAACACCCTGCGCAAACTCGACAGATTCTTCAAATAGGATATATCCAGACGCGGCAAAGACAGAAAAATCAAACAAACAACAATGATTAACTGGAAACTCATATCTAAAATCATGGGCATCCTCCTCTTCATCGAGGCAGGACTCATGTTCCTATGCCTCATAGTTGGATATATCTACGGTGACCCCCCTGCCACATTCGCCTTCCCCATCCTCATTGCAGCTGTCATCGGTTCTGCAGGAGTCTTCTTTGGCCGAAACGCCACCCAGAGCATGGGGCGCAGAGACGGCTATATAGTGGTCTCAATGGTATGGCTGCTTTTTTCCATCATCGGCATGCTGCCCTTTCTCTTCGGCCATTGCGTCCCCGACATGTCCAGCGCCTTCTTCGAGACAATGTCCGGATTCACCAGCACGGGAGCTACCATAATTGACGATCTGGCATCCATGCCCCAAGGCATCCTCTTCTGGCGCAGCGTGACACAGTGGATAGGCGGCATTGGCATCGTCTTCTTCACCATCGCCATACTGCCAGCATTCGGCGTGGGCGAGGTCAGGCTCTTCGCTGCCGAATCGACAGGTCCCATACACAACAAGGTGCACCCTCGAATATCAGTGGCAGCCAAGTGGATTGGAGGCGTCTACATGGCCCTGACCATCCTTTGTGCCGTCAGCCTCAAGATGTGCGGCATGTCCACCTTCGACAGCATCAACTACTCTCTATGCACCACCGCCACAGGCGGCTACGGCACCCACTCCGAACTATTGAGCGACTATTTCCACTCCCCCTCCATAGAGTACGTGTTAATCTTCTTCATGTTTGCCTCAGGAGTCAACTACACATTAATATATTATACTATACTGAAAGGCAAAATCAAGAAGTTCTTTGCCGACGTGGAACTCAAGACCTACTTGCTGGTAGCCTTCGGTGCGGCAGCCATCTGCACAGCAGCCCTATACCTGAACGGTGAAAGCCACCCCTTCGAATACTGCGTGCGTCACAGCCTCTTCACCGTCATCTCCCTCCAGACGACCACAGGACTTGCCACCGTCGACTACACCCTTTGGCCCGTACAGCTCATGCCCGTGCTGCTCTTCGTCATGTTTGCCGGAGCCAGTTCGGGCAGCACGAGCGGAGGACTGAAGTGCATCCGACTGGTCATCATGTGGAAGGTGCTGCGCAACGAGTTCATACGCGTGCTCCATCCACGCGCCGTCATCCCCGTGCGTGTGGGCAACAGCATCATCCCCTCAAGCATCATCCCCACCCTCCTCGGCTTCGCCGCACTCTTCGTCGGAGCACTCTTCTCAGGAGCCTTCGTCCTCGCCCTCAGCGGAGTATCCCCCAATGACGTCCACCCCGATTTTGATTATTACGAAGCCTTCGGCTTAGCCATGGCAAGCATCAGCAACGTAGGCCCAGGCATGGGCTACTACGGCCCCGCCCACTCATGGTCCATCCTCAGCCCCATGGCCAAATACGTATGCTCCTTCCTGATGCTCATAGGACGTCTGGAGATATTCCCCATCATGCTCCTCTTCACCCGAAGCTTCTGGAGAAGACAATGACTGTGAGGCCGAAACTATTATTCCAATACTAACATAACAACAACAAATCAAAATTACAACAACCTTATCATGAAGCTACTCACTATCTTATCATCACTGCTCGCACTCAACAGCGCATCGGCACAAAACCCCATCGTGACCCACTGCTACACAGCCGACCCAGCCCCGATGGTCTTCGAAGGCAACGATAGCCTCTACGTCTATTGCGACGAAGACATGAATGTACCAGGAGTCAACGACTTCTACTACATGGAGCGATGGCGCGTGTACTCCACCGTTGACATGGTCAACTGGACTGACCACGGCATAGCAATGCCTCGCACAGCCTTCACCTGGGCTAAAGAAGGCACATGCTGGGCCAGCCAATGCGTGAGCAGAAACGGCATGTACTATTGGTACATGTGCGCATCCAAGCCAGGCGACTGGAGACACTACATAGGAGTGGGCAAGAGCGACAAGCCGTCAGGACCATTCAAGGACGGACGCAAGCAACCGCTCGTCAGCACTGGAGGCGGTGGCGACATAGACCCCACAGTCTTCATTGACGATGACGGACAGGCCTATCTCTACTGGGGCAACAACAAGCTCTGCTACTCCAAACTGAACAAAAATATGCTCATGATAGATAAAACCATAGGCAAAGACGGCATCGTCGAGGTGCCACTCACGAAAGAAGCCTTCGGCGGTGTCAAGGTCGATGACAAACTGACAGGCAAAGACTGCTACGAAGAAGGCCCATGGCTCGATAAGCGCGGTGACAACTACTACCTCATCTACGCCGCAGGCGGTGTGCCCGAACATATATCCTATAGCATGAGCAAGAGCCCAGAAGGCCCTTGGACATACGTGGGGCAAGCCATGACCCAGCAAAACACAGGTTCATTCACCAACCATAGCGGCATAGTCAACTACAAAGGCCAGGACTATTTCTTCTACCATACAGGATGGAGCAAGGGAGGCGGAGGCTTCAACCGCAGCATGGCCGTGGAAAAGATGAGCTTCACTTCCACAGGCAAAATCAAGCCCATAACGGCTACACGAGCTGGAGTGCCAGCACTCTGCACCATGAACCCATACATCCGCCAGCAGGCCGAAACACTCAATGCAGCCTATGGCATCAGTGTGGTGGGCAATGAGGACAAGGGAGTGTATGTCACCGACATCCATGCAGGAGACAGCATGCGAGTGGCCAACATCGATTTCGGCACCTCAGGGGCCAAGTCCATCACCCTGCGCATGACACCACCCACAGCCCTCACCTACCTCATCATCCGGCAGGACAATGCAAAAGGCAAACAGCTCGCTAAAATCAAACTTGAAGCGGAGGCAAACGCTTCAGGATGGGAAGAGCGCACCTTCGACCTTACCACCTCTCCCATAGGCATACACGACGTGCATTTCAGTTTCGCCAGCACATCCAAGGACAACCTCTTCGACTGGGACTGGTGGCAGTTCAACGATTGGGACACAGGCCTGACATCTCCTGAAACCTCCTGGACAGACAATACCAAACCCACAGCCAAGGAGATATTCTCCATCCTCGGCCTTCGTCAGAAGAGCATGGGAAGCGGAGTGAACATCGTTCGAGACAATAATGGGAAGGTGAGAAAGGTTGTTACGGATTAGCACATGCTTTCAGCCCAGCAGCCTCACAGGGAGGCAACTTCTCCTCCTTGTTCCATTTTCAACAAGGCTCATTCCTTCAAACATTCACCTTTAACTCCATTGACATACATGAAAAAAGACGGAATCAAATCACTTGGGATGTACTACCTCACACATCCCACGAAACTGAAGGCCCTCATGCAGGGCGCTCAGAAGTATGCCTCCAAAGACGGACTCAAGGAAGCAAAGAACGAATTTTTCCTAATATGCCAGTATGTCAAGGATGTGCTGACCAGACGCTATACAAGATACAGCGTCTTCAAGCTCATATCCATCGTTGGCGCACTGGCTTACGTACTCACGCCTGTAGACCTCATGCCCGACTTCATCCCTATGATAGGATTGATTGATGACACGGCAGTCCTCCTGTGGGCCGTAAGCAAGTTTGGCGATGAACTGAAGAAATACAAGGAAAACATGCCAGGTACATGACGGAAAACGATAACGAAAACTAAATATAGAAACGATGGCAAAGAAAGAAGAACTCACCCCGATGATGAAACAGTTTTATGAACTCAAGGCAAAACATCCAGATGCCCTGCTCCTGTTTCGCTGCGGTGACTTCTACGAGACTTACAATGACGACGCAATCGTAGCGTCCGACATACTGGGCATCACGCTGACCAAGCGTAGCAGCGTGGCCGGCACATCAGCCAGCGGCACCGCTATGGCAGGTTTTCCGTTCCATGCCCTCGACACATACCTGCCCAAACTTGTTCGCGCAGGCAAACGCGTGGCTATATGTGACCAGCTCGAAGATCCCAAGCAGACAAAAAAGCTTGTCAAGCGAGGCATCACCGAATTGGTCACCCCTGGCGTGGCCATGTCGGACAATATGCTCAACACCAAGGAGAACAACTTTCTCGCCTCCGTCCACTTCGGCAAAGCCTCCTGCGGCTTTGCCCTGCTTGACATCTCGACAGGCGAGTTCCTCTGCGCCGAAGGCACCACCGACTATATTGAGAAACTTCTGACCAATTTCGGTCCCAAGGAAGTGCTCCTTGAGAGAGGCAAGAAGATGATGTTCACAGGCAACTTTGGCGATAAATATTTCACCTTCGAACTCGACGACTGGATCTATACCGATGATTCAGCACGCAAGAAGCTGCTGAATCATTTCGGCACGAAAAACCTCAAAGGCTACGGCATAGAGCACCTGAAGAACGGCATCATAGCAGCAGGAGCCATCCTCTACTATCTCGAACAAACGCAGCACACACACATATCCCATATCCGCAACATCACGCAGATAGAGGAAAGCCGCTACGTGCGCCTCGACAGGTTCACCACACGCAGCCTCGAACTTCTCGCCCCCATGAACGAAGGCGGCAACAGCCTCTGCTCCATCATAGACAAGACCGTCAGCCCCATGGGAGCGCGACTGCTCCGCCGCTGGATTGTATTCCCCCTGAAAGATGTGAAGAAGATAGCGCAGCGACAAGATGTCGTCGACTACTTCTTCCGCCATCCTGACAAGCGTGACCGCATCGAGGAGTACCTCCAGCAGATAGGAGACCTCGAACGCATTGCCAGCCGAGTGTCCACCGAGCGTGTCAACCCGAGAGAGATGCTGCAGCTCATGATTGCCCTCAAGGCCATCGTACCTATCAAAGATATATGCCTGACCTCCGATGACCCAAGCCTCGTCATGGCTGGAGAAAAACTCAATGCCTGCACTGACCTGTGCGCAAGGATAGAAAAAGAGATATCGCCCAATCCACCCATAGCCCTCGGCAAAGGAGAGGTCATAGCAAATGGAGTCAATGACGAACTCGACACACTCCGCAGCATGTCGCGCTCAGGCAAGGACTACCTCCTTGAAATACAAAAACGAGAAGCAGAAGCCACTGGCATACAGAGCCTCAAGGTCGGCTTCAACAATGTCTTCGGCTATTATATGGAAGTGCGCAACACCTACAAAAACCTTGTCCCCCAAGAATGGATACGCAAACAGACTCTCACACAGGCCGAACGATACATCACACAGGAACTCAAAGAATATGAGGAAAAAATCCTCGGTGCAGAAGAGAAGATTGCGTCACTCGAATACAGTCTCTACACCCAACTGGTCAAGTGGACATGCGGCTTCGTCCCCCAACTCCAGCAGAACGCCCACATGATAGCGCAACTCGACTGCCTCCTCTCCTTTGCCATGGCAGCCATGGAGTATCGCTACAACCGCCCTGTTATCGATGACAGCCCCGTCATCGATATAAAGCAAGGACGCCACCCCGTCATCGAAAGGCAGATGCCCATCGGCGAGGAGTATGTGGCCAACGATCTCTACCTCGACTCCGACACACAGCAGATTATCATGCTCACCGGTCCCAACATGGCTGGTAAGTCAGCCCTACTGAGACAGACAGCCCTCATCACCCTTATGGCCCAGATAGGCAGCTTCGTGCCTGCCGACAGCGCGCGCATCGGATTCGTCGACAAGATATTCACCCGTGTAGGAGCGTCAGACAACATCTCCGTGGGCGAGTCAACCTTCATGGTCGAGATGAACGAAGCAGCCAGCATACTCAACAATCTCAGCGCCCGTTCACTCGTCCTCTTCGATGAACTGGGCCGAGGCACCTCAACCTATGACGGCATATCCATCGCATGGGCCATCGTGGAACACATACACGAAAATCCCTCCGCTCGCGCCCGCACACTTTTCGCCACCCACTATCACGAACTCAACGAGATGGAGAAGACCATGCAGCGCATCAAAAACTACAACGTCAGCGTCAAGGAAATCAATGGCCGCGTCATCTTCATGCGCAAGCTCGTCCGTGGCGGCAGCGAGCACTCGTTCGGCATCCATGTGGCCAAGATAGCAGGCATGTCGCCCACCATCATCAGACGAGCTGAGCAAGTGCTGCATGAACTGGAAGCCAACAACTCTGGCGATGGCATCAGCCGACCCAAGACAGAAGCCATACACACACCTGCAGACAGCAACGGACAACTCAGCATCTTCCAACTAGACGACCCCGTCCTCTGCCAAGTGCGCGATGAAATACTCAATCTTGACATCAATGCCCTCACACCTCTCGAAGCACTCAACAAGCTCAATGAGATTAAGAAGATAGTAAGAGGCAAAGCGGATTAGCGACTGGTGGCCGTCAAATACCCACAAGCTTCCGTCCCTAAAAGCGCACTCTTCCACTACCCCATCAATATGTGTGCCGTTGACGATGCAAAGTTATGATATCAGGCAAGGAGCAGCTGTGCACAATGATGCACGGTGATGCACAAGGCCACCACAGCAATGTGCGTTCCTCCATAGAGTAAGCTTTGTCTGCGGAACACATGGCTTCGTCAACCCGCTGAGCGAGTCTTTCTCTTGTTGACCAGGTATGGTCAGAAACTTGTCAGAATTCTATTTTGATTCTAAAATAAAAGATTCCTGAAAGATTTCTGGATATTACTGGGGATTACTGACTACAAAAAACAGAGCTGTTGTTTGCAAATCGTAAACAGGTTGTTTAGAGGTCGTAAACAAGTGGTTTACGGGGCGCACCTGCAAAAACCTGTGTTTAGCCAAATATCTTTGAGAGTCTGAATAAGAAGAACTTTACATCGATAACCCCATGCAGTTGTGCACGAAACTGCTTAATCTTTGAATTAAGAGATTCAGCAGACGCATTGGTGGA
>JAXJBE010000233.1:0-29860 GCA_036303125.1 Bacteroidaceae bacterium | reverse complement strand
TCCACCAATGCGTCTGCTGAATCTCTTAATTCAAAGATTAAGCAGTTTCGTGCACAACTGCATGGGGTTATCGATGTAAAGTTCTTCTTATTCAGACTCTCAAAGATATTTGGCTAAACACAGGTTTTTGCAGGTGCGCCCTTAACTGTCGCCTCATCGCCGAAATAAACTCCATCTTGCGCCACAAAGGTAGCATCATCTCCATTGAGCGCAAAGTTGGTGGTCTTATAATCCCACTCTCCACTCTCACCGCCTGTCCACTTGACACCTTGAGAGGCAGCTCTCTGATTCTGAATGATGAGCCACAATGCATTATCATGATTGGCTATTGACGTAGCGATGCCAACAAGACCTCTGACACTAACCTTGGCAAGGTCGCCATTCCATTCGCCATCATATTCTATTATCTTATACTCTCCAGGCTGCGGACTGGCACTGATGACAGTCAGCATTGTTGGAGCAGACAGAGATACATTTCCTTTCACTTTTATCATACACCCCCTGTCAATGTCCATCTCCAAATATGTCTTCTTATCAATAGCGAAGTCACCATTGACAGTCAGTATGGCAGAAGGCTTAATGCGTCCACCTTCATAGTTCATCGCACCTTCCAACTTTATTCCTCCGACAGTTCCGCCACCAGATAGAGTACCGCGCGCCCTAAGGTCTATGAAGTTTTCCACCATACCGTCAACCTGCAAAGTGCCTTCAGAAATGACAACCTTGCCTTGTGACATATATTTGCCCTGCAAGATTAGCGTACCCTGCTGCGACTTCCACAAATCCGCTTCTCCTGCAATGTTCCCAGAGAGCGTAAACGCCTGTCCCTTGACAGGCATGGCATATATCGTGCCAGGATGCGCTCCATCATAGAGAGTTACCACTTCATCGTCCAAAGAGAGGTCAAGGAGAAGCGTCTTGCCGTCAGCGTATGCGGCTTCTGTGACACGGTCGAAAGTTGTCCAGCCGCCTGCTTTTGCCACAAGGTCGGCCACCATGCACGGAGGAAGCTGTGGACGCGGCATGTCATAACCCAGATAGAAACCAGTGTTGGGCGACTGATAATATCCTCTGGTCGTGCAGTCACCTCGGTAATGGGGGTCTTGCTGCAGGCAGTATATATCTTTGACAGCTGTGGTATAGTCTGTGGTGAAACCGACAATGCCAACGTTGACCCCGTCTTCCTGATGATTGAGGATAAGTTCCTCACGCCAGTCGCCAATGATATCTCCCCAAAACTTAGCCCTCTTTCCATAGCTTGTTATATAGCGGTAACCCGACAACTTGGCTATCTCAATGAGACGTCCGTTGAAATAGTCCTGTACATATACATTATAATGACTGTCTGAAGTCTGCACTATCTCACGGTCAGGTTGGTCATCCCACCATATACCCTCAGTAGGGAAGATATTGCTGAAACCGTCTATGCGATCCCCTTTGGCATTATATACACCATCCATAGTTGACCACATCTCCCATCCAAGGTTATTCTTGTCAAAATCCATGCACTCACCCCTTCCCACATCACCAACAGATGGAAGATACCATTTCTTGATAGGTTCTCCCGTGCCCGCATCGAAGAGAATTTGCCCGAGCATGTCGGGTGCATCTTGCTGGATGGAGAAAGTCTCAAGTCCAGGACGTTCGGGATCTATATCTGATGTGCGGTGGCGGTCACCGTGTGAAATCCGAGTGTTATAAAGAGTTGAACCGTCATGGTCCATACAGTATGCGCCGCTGCTCATCTCGTCCCGTCCGTCCCCGTCAGCGTCGAATATACGTATCTGATGGAAGGCTGCTCCACCTGTCTTCTCCATAAAGAGCTGATGCCAGTTGGTAGCTGTGCCAGAAGAAAAGTCGTAGGAAAAAGCCGAGTTGCGATACTGGTGCGCCCCTGAGGTAGTGCGCGTGTGCCATTCCATTACTACAGCAGGATGTATGCCGTCTGGGTAGAATATGCCAACATGCCCCACGTGCTTATTATATTCATCGCCCATGAGCGTTGCCTTGTTTGTCCTGTTGTATGCTTCGTCATACTCCTGTTCGATGCATGCCTTCTCAGCTCCTGTCATACCGTCAATGACAGAAAAGTACTTTGGAGGGTTCTTACTTGCCTGAGCATCATAATCAATTATGCCGTCACCGTCAGTGTCAGCAGTAACACTGCCATTAGCATATAGCCCCCAAGTACCATTGTGCTTGTCCCAGAAACGTGTGCCATCACTCGTTTGCACAATGACCTCTCCCTTTCCGTCACAGTCGATATCATATGCGCAAATCTGATCGTCCTGGCCTGTCGAACTCCATTCATTCGGACCAAGGTCGACAGTCCATAAGTATGTTCCGTCGGCAAGGTAGGCCTCAAGATAATGACGGTTGGACGACACTGAGTTGCGGTCAACGACATAGTCATATTCACCATCACCATCAAGGTCGACTGGCCAACAGAACTTGGTGTCGAAGTCCTTATTGGCGAGAGGACTGTTGTTGAAGAGGATACTCATGTACATGTTGCGCAAATCATGACTCTTCATTGTGAAAGTCTGGCTGAGTTCTTGTTCGGTGACATCGTCGCCATTACCTGTCACTATGCTCACTGCCACATCAGTCCCTACAGGTATCACCGAAGAAGTAGTCTTGAAGTTGGTGTTGGTGAGCGGCTGAGAATTAAGTTTCGAGAAGTCAGCCGAACCAGACTTCCTTATATACACATTATATCTTGCATCTTCTGCTTCTTGAGCTAATCGTCGCCATGTGACAGTGACACTACCGCCGTTCTGAACGGCTACCACACCTCGTCCCAGCGGCTGCTGCATGCGCTGGGCGCAGACGGGTGAAAAGGCGAGAAAAGCCAGGGCCATAAGGCTCGCTGGCTTTCTCCATTGGTTAGTAAGTTGGAGGGTCTTTCTCATTAGTAGATTAAAGTATAAAATGGTTAATAAGAGGAAATGGTTGATTAGTAATGTAGCTTGGTTGCACTAATATTTATTAGTTTATATATAGTAATGCTATTGGGTCAGGCGAGGTTGTATCGGTTAGATTGCAGCATTTGATACTTTGTATTGCATCCAGCTCGAATCTGTTTGCAAAGGTAGTCCAATCAGGGATTATTAGTGGTAAATATCAAGTAACATTTGTAAAATATTGTGTCAATTGTTTGTGTTGGCACAAAATTATCGTACATTTGCGACAATTTTACACACGAAGTGGGTCATTACCCTAATGTTACATATATTATCTTACCATCAAGAACGATTCGACACACATATATTATCCATTCGTATGAACAGCTACCAGCCACCAACCCCATGCCCCCATTCACTATATATAATAATATGTGACGCTCTGCGCTTGTTGCTATGCCTGATTTTTCTTTTTGTGCCGTGGGGAGAAGCATGGGGGCAGAAAAGCGGACTCGACAGCATTGTTCTCCACGAACTCACCCCAAAATCCTTCCTGTCCACCACCAACATCGGAATCATCATGCAAGACCGTCAGGGCTACATGTGGTATGGAACCACAGACGAAGGACTCTGCCGCGATGATGGCTATACTGTAACGAGCTTCAGCCGCAAGACCCTGGGGCGCAACGTCATGGACAACGACGAGGTCAACTGCATGTGCGAAGACAGGGAAGGCAAAATATGGCTCGGCACACGCATCGGACTATATGTTCTCGACAAAGACCACAAAACAATCAGACGTATCAAGCATGTCGACATAGAACGGAGAAAAGTCAATTGCATACTACCCTACGGCAACCATATATGGGTAGGCGCGGGACGCTCACTCATCCTCTTCGATTCCAAAGGCAAGCCACAAGCATCTTACTCCATTGGCACTGACACCCAACAAGAGGTCAAGGAACTAAGCGTCGACTCCCAAGGCACGTTGTGGGTGACTGTGCTGCGAGGTGGCATTTTCACCATTGGCAAAGGAGAGAAAGAATTGACTCCCATGCCATGGAACATTGATGCAGCCGCCAGCTACGTGCTTGAAGACCCGAGCCACCGCTTCTATTGGGTCGGCACTTGGGGCAAAGGCGTGGTCAAATACTATAAGGATGGACGGACAGAGCTGCAAGCCACGCCTGAAGGCTCACATCTCTTCTGCAAGGAAGTGAACAACATGATTATTGACTCCGCAAGCCATCTGATGTGGGTAAGCACCATGGACGACCTCTATCTCTACAGCATGGAGAATGGACGATTGACCATGATGGATACACATACATTCCTACCTCAGGAGAAAAAACTCATAGGCAAGATATCAACCGACAGAAAAGGCAATATATGGGTGCCAGCCAGTTCTCCCCAGTCGTTTGTCATTGAATGTGGAACTGGAGGTGTGAGGCGAGATGACGTGTCGGCCATGAGTCAGGAGATGGGATATAAGGTCATGGTGGACAGAGTGGTCAAGGAAGGTGACTATTACTGGATATACCAGCGGCGCACACGACTGTCACTCTACAACAGCCGCACAGGCCAGCTCACGTTCATGGCCACGGATGCCCACCCAACTCCACTCACCACCCAGAAGGTGCTGTCACGATGCAAGGAGAAAGCAGGTGTGTGGACATGCTCCGCCCGCCGCCTCATACACGTATGGCACGAAGGTATGGCCGTATACTGGGAAGAAGACACCTGCGGCATCATGCCCACCTACATAGCTTCGCTCAATGACCTTGGCAACGGACGCCTGCTCATAGGCACAGACCGCCGCATCTTCGAATATGACTACCACCATGGCAAAGTGAAGCAACTGAGCGACTCTGTAGGTGTAGTGCATCAAGTCGACTGGAGAAACAACCAACTTGAATATTCTACCACACCAAACTCATTCCCTCGCCTCACAGACAGCCACGGACATGTCTACACCCTCACAGAGACCACCCTCACAGAATCCAATCCCAAGACTGGAGCCGCACGCATTATAAATGCCCAAGACAACAATGTGCAAGTAGACTGTTTCACACATCTCAGCATATCCAACGACACCATTTGCCTCGGAGGCATCGGTGCATTCTGCACCCTCACCCCTTGCCTTGCTCTGGACAACAGCAACCTCGACCAGCAAATCGTCATGGCAGACTCCACGCATGTCACCAGCCTCAACCATCTCCATGCCCAACAGGTGCGCTACGCTTACCGCTTCATTCCCCAAAGCGGACTGTGGCGCGACACCACAGATTGGAGATTTATGAAGGCTGGAGAAAACGAGGTGAACTTCGACTCGCTTGCCAGCGGCAACTATACGATGGAAGTAAAATGCACTGACGAGTTTGGACGATGGTCAAAAGCCAGAGTCCTCACAAGCGTGTCTGTGCCCGAACCATGGTACATGAGATGGCACACACTTCTTTCAGCCGCCATCCTGTCCATCGTCATTGCAAGAATTATCATCAAGAAGAGACGAAGAAGCGACTCATCCACAGAGCAGCATCTGCCTGTTCAGATGGCCATGCCCACAACCGAACATAATGCACAATCAGCCATGACTGCACCAACAGAAGCTGCGACTAAAGCACAAGATGCAGCATCAGTTGAGATTCAACCATCAATGTCAGCCCTTCAGGCAGAAGCGGCAGACAAAGAAGCCAAGATATTCATGAAGAATCTGACAGACCTCATCAAGCAACATCTGGACGACCAATCATACGACAACGACAAACTTGCAGCAGACATGGGCATGAGCCGCTCCAACCTCTACCGCCGCTTCCAACGCCATTCGTCATTCGACTCACTCTCAACCTACATCCGCTCTGTCCGACTGGAAGAAGGGCGCCATCTTCTCCTGACCACCTTGCTTTCCATCTCCGACATCTCATACAGGGTCGGATTCGGTTCGTCACAATATTTCGCCAAGTGCTTCAAAGAGGCTTACGGCATGAGCCCAAGCGAATGCAGGACAGGAAGGGGCAATCCAAAACAAGATTCACAGAAAAGCTCTTGAGTGATGAGTCATACATGCTACAGTAGAAAGCATGACAAATGCAGGCAACCATTTTCGTGGTTGCCTGCATTATACATATATATATTATATTTATCCCCTTATATGTGATGCCATGTCACCTTATAAATATTTTCCTTCCATTGCGGATATAGACACCTTTAGTTTGCGCATTGACTCTGCGACCCTGGATGTCATGGGTATAGTCTGACTCTGCACCTCCTGCATCGGTTTCCATATCTTTTATGTCCGTGGAGACCAATCCCGTGTACGTAAGCGTGAAATTGTCCCACACGATCCATGTTGTACCAGACGTTGGCTCTATGATGCCTATGTCAAGCTTGCCATTTTTCACTTCCATCTCAACAGAAAGAAGACCATACTTGTCGTCCTGTGCCATGCAGTCACGCTGTGCATCGAAGCTGGAACCAGAACAACTTTGTGTTACTGTGGCTTTCTGTGTGTCACTGCCAGAGGTGGCAAATAGATAGGCCGTGTTTTTCCCTTCGCCGTTGGCCATTTGGCATGTCACCGTATAGAATCCGTCATTAAGTCCGTCAATGGTCTGTACATACTTGAAGTCTGTTGAGTGCCATACTTCGACTGCGCCATTGTAGCGCTGGTTGCCCCATGCACCTGTCATCGTCCAACCGTAGCCGTTGCCCACAAACTGGGGGTTAACCACGAGCGGAGTGGCATCTATTGGCTGTTCAACTGTGGCATCAGCGAGGTAGTCACTCTTGAAGCGGTTGCGGCTGATGGCAAACAATTGGAGTTGAGCTATGTCGATGCCACTCTTGTTGCATGCTATCTCAGCCCCATCAAAGAATCCTTTCTCTGTGTTCCAGAGGCCGAGCCAGTTGCCACGGTACGTGCCGTTCTCTATTGACCATGCGCCATCTTTGTACGAAGGGCACAGACGCGCCCAAGAGCACGCAAAAGGCTGGTCGTGTGTACGAAGCTGGTCGGGACGATCCATTTCGGTTTGCAACAGGAGACCGTCATAATCGATGTTACGCAGGCAGATGCCACCGTCGAATATCTCGATGGTAAACACTTTAGAGAGGTCTTGAAGCGGATTGACTGGCGCCTGGAAGAAGAGGGCCTTATTGCCGTTGAGCGGTGCATCGGCGAGTCCTATCATCAAATCGGAGTTGTCGCTGGCCAACACGAAATAATGGTCGGCAGACAAGGCTTCTATGTCGGCTTCTGATGTCACCATTTTGTAACCATTGCTGGAAGTAAGATAATTGTAATATGTGTAGTCGCTGCCGCCTTTGACCTCGATGGAGAAGGTGTAAGTTTCTCCTCTGTATGTGGCGGTTATCTCGGTGCTTTCTTTCACACCATCGAGTGTGACATCTGTGCCTTGCACTCCGTTGCTCCACTTTACATCCTCGTTATTGGCGAAGGACGGTATTTGGAGTTTCAGAGTTACAGACGCACCGCTCAACACTTGTGTGCTTGCAGTTTCCACACCATTAATCACTTGGATGGCAGGAGTCACGTTGATGGTGAAACGACTCTCGCTTACTGCTCCACTCTGATTGGCATACTGACAAGTATAAGTACGTGAAGACATTATAGATGGTACAGTGATTGCACTTGACTTTTTGTTGTTGTCCCACAGGTAATCGTTAGTCCACCCCGTCGTGGCTTCTGCATGGAGAGTGACATCTGTGCCTTCGAGTACAGTGATTGATGTAGTTGTAGAAATTTGTCCATCGACAGTGATTTCATTGGTCATCGCATCGGAATCGGCATCACCACTCACAGCTATGGCGAATGACTGGTGGCTCACCTTGCCGTTTGGTGCGGTATAGCTCACACGATATACGTAGCTACGATCAGCCTTCACCGTGAGCTGACGTGTTGTCTCACCTGTGCTCCACTGCCAATTGCCACTGTCTTCTGTTCCATCAGGCAACTGAGGAATCAGAATGATGTCGCTACCGTCAGCTGGTATGGCTTTAGACACACATACGTTATAGTCATATTTCAATCCGCCCAAATTGGTCTGGTTCTTATATGTAATGCCTTTGTACACGATGTCGCCCGATAGTGGTGTAATGGCTTCATCGGCAGCGACGGCTGGTCGCCAGCTGGTCAATGTAGAAAATCCCACAGCATCAAAACCGCCAGAATTTTGGCTGTAGTTGCCGCCACCTCCGTCTGGACAGACCATAGCGCTTGCCTTTTCAGCATACTGCAGTTTGATGCCACGAAGTCCTTCGTAATAGCCTATAGCTCTGTCCCAATAAGGACGGAATTCTCCCGCTCCGCCTTCGTTCGGCGCGCCCTGCGCCCATGCTGCACCCATAGTTCCACGGCAGTCTGCATAATTGTATGTAATCCATGGAAGGTTAGAACCTGCCACTCCACCAAAATTGAGGGCAGCCACATGTTCTGTGCCTGCAGCTATTCGGTCGTTCATATAGGCGAAGAGGTCATCTCCTTGAGATAGACCAACCTGACAGATGTCGAGAGCCAATCCGAGAGCCATAAGCGCATGTCCTTGGTCACGTCCACTCTCTTGCATTTGGCCCAGATAGCCTAACGGTCCGCGTGAATCAGGCAGAACAACTGGCACCAAATTACCAATGAACTCGTTGCACCCATCGTTGAGTATGACACTCTGCTTTGATCTATCTTTGAATGTACCGACATGGTCATACTTGTAGAAACTTACACCTTGGTTGTACATGTGCACATCATCACAGAGTATACCTATACTCATCACACAAAGAGCATTGCAGAGTCCCCAGTTGCTCCAGTAGTGTCCTGGACGCTCACCCAAATGAGAATTGCGGGCATTCAGCCATGTGTCGTGGCGACGTCGCAAGAAGTCAATGGCCGGATTGTAGAAGACCCTTACAATCCATTTCTTGAAACGGTCGAAGTCTTCGGCAGACCATCCTTCATAGTCACGCATCAATTCTGCGGCATTGGCGAACTCATGTCCGTAGATGCCAGCAGCCAACGACAAGTTAGTGTCTCCACCAACGCCGTTGCACCCGTTGACCCATGCCATCATAATACGGACAGCAGCATCCGCATTGGCTTTTGTTCCTCCTATCTTCCATCTAAGTGCATTCTGGTATGCCATAGCAGCACCGCGCGCACAGTTCATATAGTTTTGTCCCGAACCGCCACCACGTATGACAGTCCAAGTAGGCCATGTGGCCACGTCTGCCTGAGAGTAAGCATTGGCGCAGAGTATGTCCCATGCTTTCTTGATGCGCGTATCTCCATCTGCAAGCAACTGTTTAGCACGGTCTATATCTTCCTGCGACACGATACCGCCGGGGTGTACGAAGCCGTGCTCATCGGTATGTGGGAACTGCTGCTTGGGGACATATCCAGCAGCAGCCTTAGCTGCAGCGAACGATGTCTGAAGCACTGACAAATACTCATCAACGTAATTCTGAGATGCGCGGCCGCCTGCAATGACAAGTTCTGCCAGTTTAATAGCATCTTGCAGTTCGGAGATAGCATTGGGAGCATAATCAGAAGAGACACCTGCAATGAATGTTTTGCAGTCAGCAACCGCCAATCTCAGCTCAGTGAAGTCACCTGGCTTACCATATCTGTACTCATTCTCAAGCACGGCGGCTTCAGCGGCCAACTGAGCCACTTCATCATCACTAAGAGCTACATCATACACTTGAAAATCGCTCACGAGCGTCTGTTTCAGATAACTGTCTGCCGAGAAAGGAGCACGGCCTATCCAGTTGCAAGACGGAGTCATTGCGAAAGAGCTTTTCAGTACAGGCATGTCAACAGCTTCTGCCTCTTTCTTGCCATCGACAAACAATTCACCATGCTGTCCTGTCTGACGATAAAGCATATGCACCCAACGCCCCTTTAGTGAGGCTGCGCCAACTTCCATACCTTTCTCAGAGCCCCATCCGCCAGTGGATATAGCCATGCGTTGCGCGTTTAAGCGGTAGCCTGTATATGGGCCATTCGTCTGAGTGTTAGCGGCCGACTGAGAGAAGCACCAAAGGAAGTAGCCCGCTCCCGAGAGAGAAGCCTCATTAGATACACGATAAAAGACAGAGATGGTAAAATCTGTCAAACTTTTTACTACAGACCCCGCCTTAGTAGTCATGTTAAGATAACCATTCTTCTCGCCAAGATCAAGCACATGGCGGTTACCCATCTCTACGACAGAGGCACCGTTAACCAATTTGGCCGACACCCCAGATATGGGGTCGGTCACAACTGCGCCCTCTACATTCTCGAAGTTGAATTGCATTTTCAAATTGTTTTGCGCCGTGGCGAATAAGGCCAAAACAAAGAGTGCAAGCATTGATGTCAGAAATCTTTTTCTCATAAAATAAACCTATTTAGATGTAATAAAATATTTTCTATACCTTATTTATTGCGTTTCACACTGTGTGCATCAGGGGAAAGTTTGTACTTGAGGTCTATCCATCCCTTGTCTCCACCTTCGGGCGCGAGGCTGTACACTCCGTATTTGGCTCCAATCCATTTACCCTCGCGAGCCTGATAGCCATCGAATGCCTCCGTATATGGTTCGCCATTGACACTATACGAAAGGGAACACACTACCCCCTTCTTATATCTCAGGAGGAATGTCACATCGCAGGTGTAACAGTCCTTGGCGCCAGCATTGAATCGGCGGGCATCCACCGTGGCTATCTTCTCCATAACTTCCTTGCCTCCTTGATCCGCATCTTGGCAAAGGGAGCGGGCCACAGTGAATCGGCCGCCTGACAGAATGAAGGCTATGCGGCAGTAGCTGCGCCCCATGATGACGAGGCCTGACTGCTGGCCGTCGGCTGTGGCCGAGATGGTGGCGCGGAGCGTGTCGGCGCCTGTCTCTCCCTCGAATTTCTTCAGGTAGAGATTTGGCACGCTCCAGAGGTTGACGAAGTCTGGACGGACATAATGCCCATAGACACGGCATCCATCCGCTGTAGCGAAACCAGAGGCTTCCGTATAGTTGGCATGCCACTGGTATGCAAGAGAAGGACGAGCATATCGCAACCGAGCAGCTTTATCCTCACGTCCCTGTTTCATCATGGGCCAGCCATCCTTCATCTCCACCCCAAGGCGATGGAGCACGCGCCCGTAAGCGCCTGTCTCCCTGAAGCAGATGAAGCTGTCGCCAGCCCATCCTCCCTGATGTATGCCATCCTTGTCATAGACGACCTTGCGCTCGTAGGGGCCATATATGGAACGGCTGCGCAGAGCCAGCTGCCATCCCTGCGCCACTCCTCCTGCTGGAGCGAGTATGTAGTAATAGCCATTCTTCTTATACAGTTTGGGGCCCTCGATGGTGTGGTCACCCGTCTGTAATCCGTCGTATACTATGATTGGTTGACCTATAGCCCGTGTACCATCCGCCGAAAGCTCTCTCAATGTCAACACACTGTTGAAGCCGCAACGGCTGCCAGCCCATCCGTTGATGAGATACACACGCCCGTCTTCATCCCACAGTGGACTGGGATCAATAAGTCCCTTGCCCTCAACGACAAGCACAGGCTCGTCCCATCTGCCGGCAGGGTTATCAGTCTTGACCATGTAGATGCCATAGTCAGGGTCGCCCCAAAAGATATAATATGTATCGCCATGGCGGCGGATGCACGGTGCCCACACTCCACAGCCGTGCTGCACAGCGTCATATCTCTCACGCGGTACGATATTATCCAGGGCGTAGCCCACAAGCGTCCACTCTGCCATGTCTGTCGAATGGAGAATGGGAAGGCCGGGAGTGCACTGGAAACTGCTGGCCGTGAGCCAATAGTCGCCATCTGTGCCCTCGCACACGTCAGGGTCGCTATAGTCAGCGAATACTATCTGGGCTTGAGCCGCAGAGGTGATGAACAGGGAGGCAGCCCAGAGGATGGCCTGCCGGATGATACTTAAATGTGTCATAATAAATAGAACGAAGATATTATTAAGGTAATTATGAACACCTACTTATGTAGAATTGTATGTATAACAGGATAATCGTTTTGCAAATATAAACGTAATTCTCGACATAGCCAAATATTTCAGCCTCACCACGCTAAAGCCGACGCACCGAGAATGGCTGCATCAGCATCCTTGAGTTCGGATAGCAGCAGACGAGTCTTGCCCTTGAAGACATTGAGCATCTTTGCTTCCATAGCGGCTTGAGTGGGACAGAGGATAAAGTCGCCAGCCTTGGCAAGGCCTCCAAAAAGAATGATAGCCTCAGGATTGGAGAAGACAACCATGTCGGCAAGAGCCTCACCAAGGATAGTGCCCGTCTCTTTGAAAATGTTAATGGCAAGTTCATCGCCCATCATGGCTGCCGAATAGATATCCTTTGACGTCAACTCTTCAGACCTGATGGAGCGGAGCACTGACGGCGTGTCTGTCTCATTCAACCGCTCTCTTGCCGTGGTGGCTATGCCTGTGGCTGAGCAGTATGTCTCAAGACAGCCTCTGCGCCCACATCCGCAGAGTCTTCCTTCCGGGCGCACTATGACATGTCCCAGTTCACCAGCAAAACCGTCATGACCATAGAGCAGCTTACCATCAATGACGATGCCTGAACCGACGCCAGTGCCGAGGGTTATCATGATGAAGTGGTCTATATCCTTTGCCACACCATACTTCTTCTCGCCAAGGGCTGCGGCATTGGCATCATTAGTGACCGTTACAGGGATGCCTCCGAGACTCGTCCTGAAAAGCTCGGCCAAAGGGATGACTATGCCTTTCCATGGAAGATTGGGGGCATATTCTATAGTGCCGCGGTAGTAGTTACCGTTAGGCGCTCCTATGCCTAAGCCCCTGATGTCGCAAGTAGTGAGTTGCGCAGAGCGCATCATCTGTTTGATGCAGTCGCTGACACGGTCTATATAGTCATCAAGTTTGAAGTAACATTGTGTCTTGACTGAGTTGGATGCTATGATTTTACCAGACTCATCGACTATGCCAAAGACGGTGCTCGTACCGCCTATATCCATTCCTATTGTATACATGGTATATGATATATATTATTTAGTAATCCAGATTATTCCATTTAGAGATATTATTGTCCTTTAAGGCCCTCCAAGCCCAACCTTCTCTGTGAGCTTGCTCACAACCCCAAATGAGCCTGCTCACAACCCCTCGGGAGCAGGCTCCCAACCCCTTGTGAGCAGGCTCATTTGGGGTTGTGAGCAGGCGGACTTGAAAGGATGAGTTTGGCCAGCATATTTAATTCCACTTTTCCACAAAAAGCGCAGTATGTGAGATAGAGGACTTCAGCCAAAATGACAAGTATGCCTCCGACAATGCCAAAAAGATCATTGGCTGTGCCGACAAGAAAACTGACAGTACCTCCTGCCACGGCCATAATCATGAGACCCGATATCTCGTTGGCTTTGTCTGGCATTTCCTTGATGGCCATACCGTAGACAATGGGGAAGACACATGAGCAGCAGAAGCCAACAGCTCCTATGCAGACAAAGTTGGCCATGTCGTCATGTATGAAGGCTAAAGCCAAGATGGCCATTATACATATTATAATATTATATTGAAAGTACTTACGCTCCCCCATGCGGCTCAACAAGAACATGCCTATGAATGCTCCTGCAGTGCGCAGCACGAAATACACCTGAGGGGCAATGCCTGCCATCTCCTTTGTGTAGCCATAACGACTTATCATAATTTTGGAAGATATGAAGTTGGTGCTGACATCTGTGCCCACGGCGAAGAAAATGCCAAAGAAGAGTATCAGGATGGCAGGATTACGCAGCAGAGCGAATGTATCGCCAATGCTCACACAACTATTGCTTCTGGCCTCGCGCTCTATAGGGGTGGCTAACAACCATAGACCTGACACCAATGTTATAGCACCCATTATGGGGAAAGACAGATACCACTTCTGTTCATCTCCATCGCCAAACCATCTTACAGCCATGAGCACAATGAATGGTCCCGCAAAACTGGAGACGGCTTTGATGACCTGCCCCGCCGTGAGAGAGGGAGTAAGCATCTTCTCCGAGGTGATGACATTCTGAAGAAGTGGATTGAGACTCACCTGAAGGATTGCATTGCCCACACCAAGAAGGGCATAGGCGACAAGCGTAGTCAAAGAGGTGTAAGCAATGAGCGGCAATGACATGCCGACAACAGTGACGAGACACGAGAGAAGCACAGTCCGCTTGCGTCCAATCTTGTTCATGAGGATGCCTATGGGCACACCCAGAAAGAGAAACCAGACGAAGACGGCACTGGGCACCAAACCCGCCATGGTGGAGTTCCACCCGAAGGCAGAGGCTGCATAATCACTGGAAATGCCCACTATGTCGCAAAAGCCCATGACGAAGAAACCGAAGAGCACGGGCATGAGAGCACGGATATTGAGTGTATTCATGATTTAAGTTAATAAAGATGTTATTAATGTTTTGTCTAAGTAGGAGTCTTAATATAGACGTCTGTCAGGCTGTCACAATGTAGCAGTCAAGAATGTGGCGTTGCCAAAGATGTAGAGCACATTCTCGCATGCCGGCACGAGGAGTGTCTCACCTTGACGCACGGAGATGCCGTTGATGTTGGCTTCACCATAGAGGCAGATGACAATGACGAAGGAGTCTACCTTGAAATCGACTTGTGCCGCTACCTGCACCACAACTCTGTTGACATTGAAATACGGGCAATTGATTAGCTGCGAAGTGGGGCGCGTGGAGTCGTAGCTGGTGCGATACTCTGGCCACACCTGATAATCAATGGCATCTTTGGCCTCCTCTATGTGCAGTTCACGCGGATTGCCATGAGCATCCTTGCGCCCGAAGTCATACACACGATAGGTGATGTCTGAAGTCTGCTGTATCTCTGCAAGAAAATTGCCTGCACCGATGGCATGAAGTCGGCCTGCCGGCAAGAAGTAGAGATCACCCTGATGCGCCTCATGGGTAGCTATGACATCCTGCATGGGCGAGTGCCCACCTGCTGTCTCAGCTCGGGCAAGCGTTTCATATTCAGCCGGGGTAATGCTCTTGGAAAGACCTGCATATATCTTAGCACCAACATCGCTCTTGATGATGTACCACATTTCTGTCTTACCTTGACACCCGTGCCGCTCCATGGCAAGACGGTCATCGGGATGCACCTGCACGGAGAGGTCCTGGCGTGAATCAATAAACTTTACCAGCAACGGAAACTTGTTGCCGAACTTCTTATAGACCTTCTCGCCTATGAGTTTACCTTTATACTTGTCAATGAGTTGCACGAGGTTGAGCCCCACATCGACATCATCGACGAGTCCTCTCTCTATCGCCACACTCTCATGTCCCGGCACACCGCTTATTTCCCACGACTCACCGATGTTGGGTTGTGCTGTATAGATATTCTTGAAGGGAGCTATCTGATAGCCACCCCAAATGGTGGTCTTCAGATAGGGCTGGAACTTATAAGGTTTCATGCTGCTATGTGACTATTTCTTGAATATGATGTTCTTGACGTGGTCATTGACATATATCTTGCCCATGTCAGATGTCTTATACCATTTGGGCTTGCCCGGCATATCATCGTAGATGGCCTTTCCATTAATCTTCAGTCCCTCAAAGGTGACATTGCGCACGGTGCGCAAGGCGTCGTAGCCGAGAATAAGTGACATGTAGGGCTCATGGTGCTCTATGCCTTCCTGTCCGCCATAGCCATAGTAGCGTATATTGCGGAAGAGGACATTCTCAACACCACGCCCAGGAGCCGAGCAATATTTGGAGTTGAATCCCACCTTGATTTGCAGGATGCTTCCCTGATGGATGTTTTCTATTCGTATGTTGTCAAACGTGACATCCTTAACGAGGTTGTTGTCTCCGCAGTTGATGGCGAGACATCCCTGGTAGTCAAGCTGTGGCTCACTCTGGCAAAGGATGTCGATATTGTCATATCGGAGGCCTACGATGCTGTCCATACGTTCGGAGTCTCCATGAATGCCGATGAAAATGGGGTGAGCCACATCGGCCCAGAGGGTAGAGTTGGTCATGCGCACGCTTCGAACGCTGCCGCTGAACCCTTTGCGTGTGGCATAAGCGGTGGTGCAGTCATCACTGTTGCGGCAGAAGACTCGATCGTAGAGCACATTGCTGGAAGCGAAGACGTTAAGTCCATCGCCCCAGCCGGGGTGGGAGATGCTGTGGACATTGCGCAGAGTCACTCCGTCGCTGCCTCCCACGGGACAGGTGCAAAGAGTCACTCCGTCGATGAGGACGTTGGTGCTGCGGTGTACGTGCGCTCCTTCATATCCGTTGGATGGGCGGCAGATGCCACGACCGATGACACTGACATCAGCCTTGTTCTCAATTGCAAGAGTTCCATCAATATATACACCTGGAGCAAGGTAGACGGTCGTGCGTGAAGGTATCTGGATGACTCCTGTGGTGGAAGCATCAGCCAGGGTGTCAGTCACATTGCGCTCGACAGGCATGAGGCTCTGAAGACAAGAAAGACGATTCTTGCCATAGAAGCCTGGAGCCACATAGACAAACTGGCGTTTCTGCTTTCTTGCTTCCTTAGCTGCGGATTTTTCACTGAGACAAGGCTTGGAGGTAAAGAGGAGGAGGTTGTCGGTGATATTGCCGTCAAACTCCACGCTGACATTCTCGGGCTGGAAGAGAAGGAACTGCACCGTGGAATCGTTCTGCACGTTGGCTATGACTCCCTTGTAGTCGGGACGCACTTTGACAGTCTTGTATTTCTTGTTCTTGCAAACGACTCTGACAAAAACATCTCCTGTAAAGTCAAAGAAGGCATAGGAAATCTCGCTGACACGGTGCTTGCCATCGCCAATGGGGGCATTGACCTTGGCCATATAGGTGTCAATGCGCTGCCACTCCTTGGTGCCCCTCGGTTGGATGAAGACATCGTAGTCATGCTTGAGGGGCACACCTTCGGGTGCCTGATGAGTGTACACTTCATGCAGCTTGGCATATTCCTTGGTCTTGTTCTTGCGCTTGCCTGCCAGCACCTCTATGGCCATCTTGGTGTATGGCATCTGCAAGCCTTTGCGACCCACATAGTGATTGTATGGCAGTTGGTAAATGTCCCAAAGTTTGCCGCGGGACATCTCGCCCGGTTCTGTCCAGTCGCAGTAAAGGCCTGTGCAGTCTGTCCATGTGGTGAAGGGAACATCATAACCGAGGTTGTAGCGTGCTGTGTATTCAAAGCCCTTGAGCACACGGTTGTCGAGCGCCGCCCAGAGGTCATCGCCATGTTCCCATGCCATCTCGCACTGCTGGGCTATAGCTTCAAGGCCGAGCTGTGCGTGTGCCTGGTCACGGCCTGTCTCTTGACATTGTCCTGTCTCGCTGATATAGTTGGGCAGGGCACCGTTGTCGTTGGCATGCAGGAAATAGTCGATGGAGGCCTGATAGATGGTGCTGTCTTGAAGGAATATGCCACAAGCCATGCGAAGGCGGTTGACTATAGCTCCCCAATTGCCATTGGCATAAGGGCTGTCGGCCTCGAACTTGTCCATCACGGGCAGCATGGCGCGGCGCACCATAGCCTCCCACTCTGACGTTTTATACTCTTGTAGATAGGTCATGGCACGCACGAGGTCGTAGCTCTGGATGGCACAGAGGGGAGCATCGTGACCGTCAAACCCCTGGAGGGTGGCACTGTAAGCATTAATAATCTCGAGCGCCTTGGCCTTGGCCTTACCACTATCGCCGCCACCTTGAAGGTAGAGCTTAGCCAGATCATGCGCGGCCTTCATGTCTCGTTCGCTGCCCCCCTTGGTCGAACGGTACAGACCATCGCGAGCCACGATAGGATAGGGACCAGCCATCTTGTAATCTGTCTGAGAGAAGGCTGGCAAAGCAAATAGAAGGAAGAGGATTGTCAGCATTACTGTATTGTTTTGATTTCCTGATATCTTTATATGCGTCATCATCGTTATATTTTTATTGAATTATCTTCTAATTTCTTAAGTCTGAGCAGGGCTTCCATATAATAGTAATCCGCATAGTTGATGCTGGCATCAACTTCTGTCCCTGCCGGCATGTTGCCGACGGAGTGAAGCAGAAAGGACGGCTTGCTTTCTCGGCTCTGGTATGCGGCAGAACTGAGAGTGGCCAGGATGTGGTAAGCCGCAGAGAGGTAATGGTCGGAGCGAGGTGAGGGGAGGTATGTGGAGAGTTCGACGAGACCAGAGGCTATGATGGCCGCCGCACTGGCGTCGCGGTAAGAGGATGGTATCATCGGGTCGCCCATGTCCCACCATGGCACCCCGTCCTCAGGCAGCTGGCGTAGCATGACATCGGCTGTGCGACAGGCGAAATCGAGATAGCGCTTTTCATGGGTGTAGCGGTACACCATGGTGTATCCATATATGGCCCATGCCTGTCCGCGTGCCCAAAGCGTGTTGTCGCCAAAGCCCTGATGAGTACAGTTGTAGAGGTGGTTGCCAGTCTCGGGGTCGTAGACGGCCACATGGTTTACTGTGGCGTCGGGACGGAAATGGTAGCGCATCGTGGTGTCTGCATGGCTCTTGGCTATGTCGATGTTTTCCTTCTTGCCTGAGAAGAGGAGGAGCTCGAGGTTTATCATATTGTCGATGATGGTGTTGTGTCCGCCGAACATCTCGACATTGCGTGGCCAGGAGAGGAGCGTGCCCACACGTGGATTGAAGAGTGTGGCAAGAGTGTCGGCCGCCTCAAGAAGTATGGCTTTGTAATGAGCATTGCCCGTACTCTCATAGCCCTTGAGGAAAGAGCCTATCATGATGAAGCCAAGGTCATGGTCATACACGGGCGTGTGCGCCAGATATTCGAGCTCGTCGGTGTAATGGGCTGCCTCTTCATTCTTGCCGCACATCCAAAGTATGCCAGGGAAGAACCCCGCGCACCACTCTTCGGGCGTTTTGACGCTGCACAAATTCCAATGTATCTCATCCGCACCGATGTTGCGCGGTGTCATGCTGAAGTCGAGGGGAACGAGCTGCTGAAGGGTTCTCTCCACCTGCCGGTGACAATAGGAGATTTCCGCGTCCACGTCTAATGTCTGACTATGGGCTGTCAGACTGCTGATGAATGCGAGCAGGGCTATAAGTGTTTGTTTCATGTGGGGATGCATATCTGCTTATATATATAATATGTATTGCGCACTTGCTTAGTTCATTATTTTTCGCGCCTTCTGACCTTTGACACGGATGATGCTGACACCACGGCCTCCGGCTTTAGGTGCGCCCTGTGGCACATGCACTCCTCCTGTAGTATAGGCAGCTGGCGTGTGTTGTGAACCAGGAATCTGCACGCTTTCAACTGAAGTGTCCACGTCTCCTTTCACGGTGACTGCTTCCAGCAGGAAGGGGAAGTCGTAAAGGATGGAGGTGTGCCCGACGGACAACTCGGTTTGGTCATTGACATGCCAGTACATGTCGTTCTTGTCGGCAAGGATGATACGGTCTGTGTCTTGCGCAAAGATGATTTTGTAAGGATTGAGCTTGATGGTGGTGAATGAGCCATCCTGCTTGACGTATGTGGAGTCGCTGAGCGACATGAAGTTATAACGTTTGAGGGCAGAAGAGCGATCGATATACCATATCTGGGCAAGGCTGTCGGCCGTGTCTAACGGTTGCATGCAAAGCGCACCGTCTCTCTTCGTAAGGTATGTGCCGGTGGAGATGTGGCGGAGACGGTAGGTGCCGTTGTCTACTATGCGTGTGGCATCTGCATCATAATCGTTGACATAGATGGTGAAGGTCTGCCATGTCTGGCGGCCGCCTTGGTTTTGGAATGAGCCGCGCACCTGCTGAGTCTCCTTCACTCCAACGATAGTGATGGAACTTGTCGTCCTGCCGTTCTCCCACACCCAATTTCCGTAACCCTCGTTGGGGTTGATGGTGAGTTTGACTGTCGCACCGGACTTGACTGCCATAACATCGGTCGTGTGGTCAGTACCGCTGGCTGTGATGACGGGAGTGATGCTGACATCATGGGTATCTCCCAGCACAGCTATAGGGAAGCACAGCTGACTGCTGACGCCCTGCTCATTTGTATATGTAACACGGTAAATATATGATTTGTCTGCTGTCACTCTGATGGAGCGTGTAGTCTCGCCCGTGTTCCACAGCCACTTGCCTGTGTCGGTTTCTCCCTCTGGCAGACACGGACGCAGAACGAGCGGAGTTCCCTTGGCGAGCGCACGCTTGTCAAGCGCTGTTGTCTGGAATGTGTTTATCAGTCCACCAAGTTCACTTCGGCTGTAAGTCTTGCCGTCATAGTCTATCTCTGGCTGAAGCTCTGTGGGTGGAGTGGGATTGAGATAGAAATCGGAGGAATCGTCACCGTATGTGCTGGTGAGGACTGAATAACCAAGATGGTCATATCCGCCGCTGGTGGCGCCAAGGCCGCCTCCGTCTATGCCCATCTGCTTGTATGCCCATTCGGAGAATGGCATCTTGACGCCCTTGATGCCTTCGTAGTGGCCGATGACTGTGCCCCAGTAAGGTCGTATCTGCGCTCCGAGAGCTGGACCTGTCATGAGCCATGAACGTGAATCAGTGTAGTAGTAGCCATTAGAGGCATAGTGATAATTAGTCCATGGCAATCCGTCCTCGCTCTTGCACTGGGCTGCCACATATTCGATGCCAGCAGCGAGACGGTGGTCCATATATGAGAACAGGTCATCTCCCTGGTTCCATCCCACGTGTGCTATGTCTACAGCCAGCCCGAGGGCCATGGCCGAGTGCCCTGTGTCACGTCCGCTCTCGTTCATCTGCCCTACCTTGCCATAGGCTCCAGTCTCCTTGTCCCACTCAGAGGTGGTGACGATGAGGTTGCCCCAGAACTCAGTGAGGCCATCGTTGAGGATAGGGACGCTCTTGCGAGGGTCGGTGAAAGTGCCGCACTGATCATATTTGATAAATGACATGCCCTGGTTGTATATGAAGACATCATCGCAGAGTATGCCGATGCTGATGACGGCCATGGCGTTGCAGAGTCCCCAGTTGGACCAGTAGTGTCCTGGCGCCTGCCACCATTTGCCAGAGTTCTCCCATGTGCCGTTGCGTGAGCGCAAAAAGTTAATGCAGCCTGGATACCACACATCAAGCATCCATCTCTGGAACTGGCAGAAGTCCTCCTCAGCCCATCCGTCATAGTCGCGCATGAGCTCGGCGGCCTGGGCAAACTGATATCCGTATAGTCCTCGGGCAAGACACTGGTCGCTGTTGCCCGTGACATACTTGGTAGTGCGGCACCACTGCATGAGTACATCCACCGCATGCTTGGCACATGAATTGTTGCCTTCTATTTTCCAGCGGAGAGCGTTCTGATATGCTATCGCTGCTCCGCGAGCAGCATTGATGTAATTTTGGCCATTGCCACCTCTGACGATGCTTTCTGTTGGATAGGTGGCCGCTGAACTCTGTGCGTATTCTGCGCTCTTCAGCACTTCATAGGCTGAGGTGACCTTGGAATGCCCTTCTGCCAACTGTTGCTTGACGCGGTCGAAATCGGCCTGCGTGTGCATGCCACCAGGATGGATGAATCCTCTGTCAACATGCTTCTGCGCTGATGCTGAAAGCACGGAGAGTGCGAGGGTTAGGATTGAGATTGCTCTTTTCATAGTGTAGTTGTAGTTAATGTATTGTTGTAGTTAATTGACAATATTATTATTGTGATTATGCAGCTAAGCCGACTGCCGTCTCGCTGGATTTTAGTGCAAAGTTAGCGACTTCTTACTTAACGAACAAGATTTGCAGACTCTGATTGCTCCGCCATGCTTAAAACAGAGCATTCCGCTCTTTTCTCTTTGCAATTCACCCAATTACATCCATATTTCATCTATCCATATAAATTTATCTGGACTCTATACGCTTTTATTTGGAATAAATTCATTACCTTTGTTGAGCATTTTTATCAAATGCTGCATCCTAATTTATTAACCTCTCTACTCCCTTGCAACATTCCACCATGAGACTACTAACTTTGATTCTTCTCCTGACCCTGTCAGCATTCGCTTCCACCTCTGCCACAATGGTACAAGGCCGCATATCCAATACGGATATGGGAGGAGAGAGTGTTACTAAAATCATGAAGACAGCAGACGGCCTCATCCTGCTCGGCACTGACAACGGCATCGTTTTGTACGATGGCCACGAGATAACAAAGATTGAAGTCTCTGACTGCAAGCGCCCATTCAACTTTGTCAACGACATGGCCCGCATTAAGGACAAACGCATATTGGCAGCCATGCGCAATGGACTTTATGAGGTTGACCTCACAAATGGGAAATGCCAACACCTCGCCGCTCCTATCACTGAAGCCATGTCCATCATCTGCGATGGCAAGGGACGGATATGGGTTGCCTGCAAGCAGGGACTGGCTCTCTTGAACCATAACATGTCCGCCGTCGAAAGCATGATAAAGGTGGATGCGTCTAATGTCACTTCAACTGACAACAGGCTCGCATGTGCGGCAGAAGACATGGAGGGACACATCTGGATGGCCAACGACAGAGGTGTGCTTTATCGCCACGACGCAAACAGCGGCAGGACGACAAAGGTCACGGCAGCAGACAGCCTGATATCCAGCCCTATCGTATGCCTGAAAGCATCAGGCGACAGACTCTACATAGGCACACTCAACAGCGGACTTATACAGATAGACATAGACAAGGGGACCGCAAGAAAGATTGACGGCCTCCCATCCTCCGTTAAGCAACTCGTAGCAGTGAAGGACGCTTTGTATATCTGCACCGATGGAGGAGGTGCATACATTCTCACCGACAGTGAACTTAGCCAATGCCATACAACAGACAATGCAGTCTATTCCTGCTACATTGATCCCGAAACGGATACTGAATGGTATGGCTACTATCAAAATGGATTCAGCCGCACCACGGCCGCTCCGTCTCCATTCTCCACCTACAGCCATGGCTCATTTAACACTCAAGGTATTCATGTGCGCAGTTTCTACAAACGCAGAAACGAACTCGTTGTGGGCACTCGCCAAGGGCTATATTTCATCAATGAGCCCCGAGGAACTGTCTACCACCTCACACCCGAAGTCTTAGGGTGCGCCATCATCACAGACATAAAGTATTTCGCTGACCAGTATGTCTTCACCAGCTATGAGCGAGGCGTGTACAGCTTGGATCCACAGACCATGAGGGTCGCTCCGCTTCCTGTACCTCAACCATACAGAGAGTCGAGTTGCAACAGCCTCATCGTTTCGCCAGACTCGAGCACCCTCTATGTGGGCAGCAGCCGGGGGCTTCTCATCTTGGACGAGCAACTGCATGTGTCGGCAGCATACGACTACAGACACTCAGACATGCTTGGCAACTACATATATGACATGCTGCTCGACAAAGGAGGCAAACTGTGGATAAGCACTGCAAAGGGTATGTGCATCTACAACACACGCACGGGCCAATTCCAGACGGATGGATTTCCTGACGGATTCTGGCATTCCGCACCCAACCTCACTTTCGCCTTCTCCCACAGCAATGACATTCTCGCCGCTTCTGAGCAGTCTCTGCTCTTCAGCCACTCAGATCTCTCTTCCCACAAGGAACTGCGACTGATGCAAAGACTGGGACTGGGGCAGATAGACTTTATATCCGCTGTCGACTCCATATATCTCATCGGCACGGACAAGGGGCTCTTTGTCCTTGACAGCACCCTCACATCTTTCTGCCAATACAGTGAAGCGGATGGATTGCCTTCAGCCCGTTTCGCTCGCTGTGACTGCTTCATCAACGATGACGGCGAAGTGTGGATGGCAACAAGCAAGGGGTTGGTGCATGCCAACCTCGCCACCCTGTCTGCTCCGGCAACATGCCCTTCAGCCAAAGTCTTCATATCCTCTTACACTTTAGGGGACAGAGAAAAGAGCACGCGCAAAGCGAAGCGTCTAACCACAGACGGCAAAGGCGGTAACCATGAGTACGGGATAGATGTACCATGGCATTTCACATCCGCCACTCTATCCATCACACCTACCCTACTCGACTACAACAGCCACGGAGAGGGCAGATATTACGAATGGCAGATAGACGGAAGCATTGAGGATGTAGCCTACGAATCACACCCCATCCTCCTGAACAATCTGGGGATAGGAAACCATACTCTCACCATACAACAGGCAGGCAGACCATCCACAGCAGTAAAAGTCGTTGTGAGCGTGAGGCCGTCAGCGATATGCTACATCGAGCTGCTGCTCCTTTCTCTCCTGATAGCTCTTGCCGCAATGGCTCACCGACTGCGCAGACGCAGAAGGCTCTACAACGAACTGACACGTCAGAAACATAAGATGGAACTCGAGCTGGCCTCTGCATTAGCAGTCAGCCGCCACAAGCAGGAAGAAGAAGAGCAGCGAGAATTGTTTAATCAAAAGAAGCAAAAAGAAAAGGAAGAGCAGGTGCGCCAACGCAGCACGAGCTACAAAGTGATACATGAGAATGTGGAGAAATACATGCAAGAGAAACAACCATATCTTGATGCCAACCTCCGGTTGCCAGACATAGCCAAACATACGGGCACCAATGCTGCAACATTGTCGCAAATGTTCAACGACTATCTCCAGACATCCTACTTCGACTATGTCAACAGATACCGCATTGAGCACTTCAAGCGCATCGCTCTCGACCCAGCCAATGCACAGTTGACTCTCATCGCCCTCTCTGAAATGTGCGGGTTCAAGCACTCTAGCTTTTTCAACGTCTTTAAAAAGATGGAGGGTTGCACACCAAACGAATGGATGAAGGCCATGAAAGCATGAATGACCCATCCATGTCTTTGTGATTTCCATGTCTTTGTGATAAAACAAAGTTGTGGCGCGATACATACAATAAATGAAGAACCTCGTGCTGCCTGACGTGAAGTCTGGACAGCACGAGGTCCTTCTTATTATTTGCGATTGCTCTATCTCACAACTTTCTTATTATTATATATGTATATGCTGCGAGAGGCCTTGCTGCCATTGGATGGCTTGCCGCTCAGGTCGTATGCGGTGGAAGATGGCTTATCGGCACTGACAGCACCGATGCCGACTGAAGGGTCTTCAGCTACGCGGAGGATGCCTTTCTTGAGCAAATCAGTGGTGTCCCACACTTTGTCTGTGCCGGGAGTGGCAGGAGTTATTGTGCCAAAGGTACCTGTGACCGTGCTCGCAGGAGAGAATATCTTCAGTTCTGTACCTACAGGGAGATTGAGAGCAGAAGTGGCATCCTGTATGTCAAGTTCGATGTTGGCCTTGGCAAGAGACGCTCCGCCAGAGAAGACGAGATAGTTGGTCTTGACGGCTGAAGCATCTGCCACAGAGACGGGGATGCTAATTGTGCCACCCGACTGGACGGTAAGCTTGCCCTTGAGGGTTAGAGCACTGCGGCCAAGAACCAGAGTGTCTCCAGAGTGGATGGTGGCTCCTGCCTTGATGGTCACAGGGGCGGCGAGAGAACCAGTGCCTGCGAGTGTGGCATTGGCATTGACGGTGACAGCCCCTTTGCCTGTATGCGCTCCATTGACTGTCAGCGTGCCACCCTTGACTGTTGTCGTACCGCTGTATTCATTGGCGCCCGTCAGTCGCCATACACCCGTACCAGCCTTAGTGATGCTGACAGTGCCCACATGACCACTGCCTGAACATGACCAATTGTTTATGATACCACGGAAAGTTTCGTCTGTGTTAGCACCACCTATAGTCCACGAACATTTAAACCCGTCAGTCTTTTTGCTTGACCCGCAGAGGTAAGTGCCAGCATCGCCAGAGAGCCCCCCAAGGGTATAGTTACCCTCAGTGTCCCATCCGCATGCTTGCGCGCCGCCTTTGAGCACCACGACAGCATTAGGTATATTCTTGCCATTCAGCAGGAAGAGGTTGCCTTTGTTCAGAGCGTTGGCTATGAGAGTGCCTGTAAAGCCATCCCAGTTACCCTGCACATACTCACGCACGTATGGTATGTTAAGCTGCAATGTGCCGCCACCTGTCACAGTACTCTTCATGTAGCAGTTGCGGTTGGGGGCAAAGACAGACGTAGTGCCTTCCTTCACCTCCATCGGGAACGCATAGGTCTCATAGCCTTCACTCTCTCCCTTTGTCTTAAGTGCGCCGCCTGCAAAAACAAGGCGGTTAGATGCGCCGATGCCCTTATTGGAGATATCAGCTGTAGGCAGATAGAGTGTACCTCCTTCGAGGATAGTGGCTCCTGTGTAGGTGAAGAAGGCTGCGCTGGCCGCCTGCAATGTACCCTTGCCTGCAATGGAGAGAGAGGAGTTGCCCTCAAACACGCCATTCATCGTTACTGTAGCCGCACTGTTCGTGATGCTCAGACGGCTGTCGCTGAGCAGCTTTGCCGAGCGGTTGGTGGCAGCACTCGCCCCAGTGTATTCGTATGTTCCACCATCGAAAATCCAATTTTGAGAGAACTCCTCACTGGCTCCGAGTCCACTTGGCTCACCGCCGTTCTTGAGAGAGCTGAATGAGTATGTGCCCCCATGCAGCACTGTTGCACCTGTGTAAGAGTGGGCACCATCCATTGTGAAGCGTCCAGCCCCACCCTTGTTGACAGAGGTTGCGCCGGCCAGCACACCGCCACCAGCCTTGAGGGTGACATCCTCATCGCTGTTGACAACAACACATGCAGGCATCACGTCCTCTCCCACTGTCACTTGAGCCGCATCAGCAAAGAGCACCTTCATGCCATCGGCATAAAGTCCATCAGACGTATTCCAGACCTGGCTTCCCTTATCCCATGCTCCTTCACCTGCTGTCCATGCAGCGTCAGCCTCATAACTGTCTATGTCAACGACACCTGTTTCGAGCGGACGAGTCTTGAAGACATCCTCATCGCTATAATCGGAGTAGACCATCTCGTCCGCATCATTTTTGCCAAAAGCTCTGATGCGCACGGTGTAGGCCAAGCCAGGCTCGAGTCCAGCAAGACGTACAGACGTGGCATTTGGCTCCGTGCGTGCCACCTCCACAAAGTCACCTCCTTCGGTCTTTGTCTCCACAGCAAATCCATCTTCACGCTCTGTCCAGTCGCGCCATGTTATCTGCATGGTTGTAGTGGTGGACGACTGCAGACTCACAAGCATTGGCTGCCTCAAGAAAGCGAGGTCGTTATGCGCAGCGGGCAGACTGTTGAGATACAATTCAATATTTGCATACCCACTCTCCCCTATCACCATGGCATCGTCCTTTGCAGGGTCTGAACCGATGATTGCCTCCCATGTGTCAGGTATGCCGTCCTTATCTGTGTCAACGGGCTGCTCGCCCTTCCACACCTTCCAGGCTGATGGTATGCCGTAGGGCAGGCTGCCCTCATTTGAGATGAACGCACCCTCCTTGCCAAAAGTCATGACCTCGTCCACCATGTAGTAGTCCACATAGTCACGGAACGGGTATGAGGCTCCTGTCTCGCTGAGTTGGGAGAGCACAGACGAAGCAGGAGAGATGTCGAGGGAAGGATAGGCGTATGGTGTGGCCACAACGTCTGAACCAGCGAAATTGGTAATGGCCGCAGGATTAAGCTGACCGTCCCTGTCCTTGTCCTGCATGTTGTCCTTGACATAGCAGTGGAAGTTGCCGTTGCCGGCGCTGAAGCCATTGCCGTCTCCACATGGGCCATTGATGAAGAGGTTGCCCTGAATGTTGCAATAGCTCTGGCCTTCAGAATCTCCGCCCATGATGTATGCGCCGTCCTTCCAGTTGTACACGATGTTGTTGGCATACTGGTTGCGTCCCTTGACTTTATTGTTACGGGTGTTGTTGTCGCAATAGAAGTTGCGGTAGAGAGTGATATTGTCTGCCTGTATCAATCCTCCTGCCGAATGAGACATGAGACCTTGACCCACAATACAGTTCATGATGGTGATGTCGCCAAGGTCACCCTTGCCGTCTGAGTTGATGGAGAATGTCTCGTCTCTGCCCCAAGCGAAGGAGCAGTGGTCAAAAATCATGTTAGTGCCATTGGACACGCCTGCACAGTCACGCCCAGAATCACCACCAGCCCCCATGCGGAAACGCATGTAGCGGCAGATGGTGTTCGTGGCACCAGAGAACGACACGGCATTGCCATAGACAGTGATGCCCTCGCCCGGAGCTGTCTGACCAGCGATATAGAGTTTTTTGGAAAACACAAGGCGACTTGACAGTTTGATGACTCCTGCCACGTCAAAGACAATGATGCGGTTAGGTTGGCTGGCGGCATCTCTAAGCGAACCTGCGCCAGAGTCATTCAGGTTCGTGACATGGTAGACCGCTCCCGTGCGCCCACCTGTAGCAAAGCGCCCCCATCCCTGAGCCTCTGGAAAGGCAAGCTGCTGGGCGCTGGCTGGTAAAGCCGCAAGGACGAGAAGCATGGTTGATGTAAGCAATTTCATAATTAGGTATTATAGTTTAAAGTAATAAAGCAAATAATCAAAAAGGATGGCAATATTGATTACCATGCACAAAGATAGGGAAATCTATCGAAAAAGGACGAAATGCTTGGATAAAAGTAAGAGCAACAGGGATAATTGGTGTGAAATCAGATATTTTTTTATTATCATGACATGCATTTGTCTTTTTTTATTTATATTTGCATACAGATTTCTGACAACCAATATAAAAACAATATTTTAACCTACAATTATTAACTTATGAACAGAATCTCATCAGTGTTTGCAACTCTCGCAGTAGCTGCAGGCATGAATGCACAGACCAACACTTTCGACATTAACACATCGAAAGTTGGCGCACCCATCCCGTCAACAATGTACGGTATCTTTTTCGAAGATATCAACTATGCAGCCGATGGAGGACTATATGCGGAACTTATCAAGAACCGCTCTTTTGAGTTTCCTGACAACTATGCAGGATGGACCATCTCAGGCAAGGTGTCTCTGAAAGACGATGGTCCCTTCAAGAAAAACCCTCACTACGTTCGACTCGCCCCTTCTGGACACAGAGACAAGCACACCATGATTGAAAATGAAGGCTTCTTCGGCATAGGTGTCAAGGCCAATGCAGAATACCGTTTCTCTGTATGGGCACGCGTGCCAGACGGCGGCAATGCCAAGATATGGATCGACCTCGTAGAGAACGCTACCATGACTGACGACCAGAAGATTGGCAACGCAGGCCTCGACATCTCTGGCAAAGACTGGAAAAAATACACGGTCACGCTCAAAGCCAAGAAGACTCTCGACAAGGCTCACCTTCGTGTGTGGGGAGACTCCAAAACCACCACTGACCTTGAACACGTGTCTCTTTTCCCCGTCGACACATACAAGGGACACGAGAACGGCATGCGCAAAGACCTCGCAGAGTCTCTCGAACAGCTCAAGCCTGGCGTGTTCCGCTTCCCAGGAGGATGCATTGTCGAAGGTACAGACCTCGCCACTCGCTACCAGTGGAAAAACTCTGTCGGCCCCGTGGAGAACCGTCCTATCAACGAGAACCGCTGGCACTACACCTTCACTCACCGCTACTTCCCTGACTACTTCCAGTCATACGGACTCGGCTTCTATGAATACTTCCTCCTGTCAGAAGAAATTGGTGCCGAACCTCTTCCTGTACTCAATGTGGGCATGAGCTGCCAATTCCAGAACGGCATCGAGAATGAGAATGAAGTTCACGTACCTCTCGACCAACTACAGCCATATATCGATGACTGCATCGACCTCATAGACTTTGCCAACGGCGACCCCGCCACAAACCAGTGGGCAAAGCTGAGAGCCGACATGGGACATCCTGAACCATTCAACCTCAAATATCTCGGTGTTGGCAACGAGCAGTGGGACTACGACGACAACCCCGCCTTTACTAAACGACTCAAGATTTTCGTTGACGCCATACGCAAGGTACACCCAGAGATTAAACTCATCGGCACAACCGGACCAAACTCTGAGGGCAAGGAGTTTGACATGCTCCAACCACGCATGAAGGAGATTGGATGCGACCTCTACGATGAGCACTTCTATCGTGACGAGAAC
>JAXJBE010000232.1:0-3321 GCA_036303125.1 Bacteroidaceae bacterium | reverse complement strand
GATACGACAACAGATAATACCCGATGAAAACCATCGGGAACAACCAGATAAACTGGAATGAATTAAATATCATAAAAGGATGAATAGGGCGATACCGTCTCACGGAGCAACGGGTTCGTATGATGACCAAGTACCAAAAGAAGCGTGGACTAACCTATCCACGTCTTGGGTACTTGGCCTCGACCCGTTAAGTACAGATAAGTTTCGCCCACGCCATGCGCAGGCGTTTACAAACTTATTCAGCTACTTAACAATCTATCTACGGCCAAGTTTCAAGACGTTCCGAATAACAGCAAACGCAGTTTAACAATAAGATATGTCTTTTATTACTTTGTCTTCTTTATCTCTTTTTACTTCTACTTACCGCAAATCCTTGCCTTCTCCCCTCTGCGGCGGAATGGGAGTCGGCTTCTTCTGGGCAAAGTTACAAATTTTCCTCTTATCAGAGGACAATTGTAGCAGAATTCAATGACGGAGAGAGTAAACTTGCTTCTTTTTGAAGAAATATCAGCACCGCATAACACAGAGTACAGCCACTAACTTTATTACAATTTCATAATTAACTTAAACAAGTGTTATAGCGAAGAGAATTTCCTTCTTTCTGTTCCTCCACCCAGAATCTTTTATGTATATTTGCGGTGTGATGCCTAACTAAACATGAAGAAGAAACATTTTTAAGGTTAACAGATAAAGATATGAGAAAGAATTTTATGATGATGGCACTGGTGTCAGTGGCCATGATGACTTCCTGCGGTGGCAACAAGACTGCACAGGGAGTGGCAGAAGAGGACTCTACCGTTGTGGCTGAGTGCGCTGCCGACAGCGAGGGTGTGGATTTGACCGCCGTGGCTGGTACTTACGAAGGCACATTGCCTGCAGCTGACTGCCCGGGCATAAAGACTGTGCTGACTATCAACGCCGACAGTACCTATCAGCTGCAGCAGGACTACATCGACCGCAAGGATGGTCACGACGAGGCCAGCGGTGTGCTGGAAGTGCTGGACGGCAACGTTCTGATGCTCGTGCGTCCATCAAGCGGCGAGCATACCTTCTATAAGGTGAAGGATGCCGAGAGCATTGCTATGACCGACTCACTCGGCAATGAGGCCGAAGGCGAGATAGCAAAACTGTATGTGCTGACCAAGAAGAAGTAAGCCGAAACGAAACTGTAGGGAGCGTGGCAGGAGGATTCTTGCCACGCTCCTTTGTATTATATCCCGAATTTGTTTGGCTAAATCTTGCCAGCAATGCCTGCTTACCCATCTTCCTCAAGAAAGTGGGTCAAAAAAGTATCCTTGGATACTTGCCCGTTTATCCTTGGATACATTGCAAAGTATCCTTGGATACTTGACGAAGTAACCTTACTGGCTTTTTTCTCTGATTTCGCTCGGCTTCCCCGTTCTACATCAACTGAAATTGTTATCAGTCCAATGAAAGCCATACTGAATTGGTGGACACTCGCACGAGAATTGTGCTGCTTTTGTTGACATTCCAGCCCCTTATGGCGAGAAGAACAATTCCGTTGGGACGAACAGGATGCAAACAACTTGGAGGTTCTAACCTCGCTGCTTCACCTCATCATGCTCGTTTAGAGCACAGGGCTAGTAGAAAAGAAAGCCCCGATGCTCTTGCGCGGGCATCGGGGCAGTTTGGGTTGGTGCGGAAAAGAGGTCCGCAGGAGAATTCAAGGGTTAGACACGCTCGAGAACTTCCTTTATCAAGTTGTCGATAGTGCTCTTGTAACCTGTGTTAGCCTCCTTGATAAGACGGTTGGCAATCACCATGCAGCAGGTGGTAGCCTTGTGGCCGAGCAACTTGCTCAAGCCTGCCAGAGCCGATGATTCCATCTCGAAGTTGGTGATATGCATGCCTTCATACTCGAAGCTCTCCACTTTGGCGTTCTGGTCAGGGTCGGCCAATGGGATACGCAGTTGACGTCCCTGAGGACCATAGAAACCTCCGCAGGCGATGGTGATGCCGTGTACCATGTCATCACCGCCGATGCGGTTGGTGAGTTCCTCGTCTGCCTCTATCACATAAGGTGCACAAAGTTGTGGATTCCAGTGCATATGCTTGGTGAAAGCATCCTCCAGAGCAAGGTTGCACACCTCGTTTCGTCCGGCATAGAAGTTGAGCAGTCCATCGAAGCCAATACTTTTCTCGCTTACGATGAATGTACCTACGGGGGTGTATTCCTGCAGTCCGCCACAGGTGCCAATACGCACAATCTCCAGAGAAGTCTTCTCTGCCTTCTCGGTGCGAGTGGCAAAGTCGATATTGACCAGTGCGTCCAACTCGTTGACCACAATATCTATATTGTCGCAGCCAATGCCAGTGCTGGCCACAGTGATGCGCTTGCCCTGGTACTTACCTGTAATTGAGTGGAATTCTCTGCTCTGCACCTCCATCTCGATATCTGTAAAGTGCGAAGCCACGAGGCTTACTCTGCCGGGGTCGCCCACGAGTATCACCTTGTGAGCCAACTGTTCGGGCTTGACGTGCAGGTGGAATACGCTACCATCCTGATTGAGGATGAGTTCTGATTCTTCAAATCGTCTCATGGTGTAATAGGTGTTTTGTATTCTTTAATCAATGTTGTTTATAGATGGAAGCAACTGCCCGACTTGTGCCGGGCAGATGCTTATTTGCTCAATTCTGCCTTGCGAATCTGCAGCTCCTGCTTCTTCAGGTCGGCCTTCTGCTGCTCCACCTTTGCCTCCAGGATGCGAATTTGCGGGGCAAGGGTAACCTTATTGGGCTTGCTTGCCTGTGCATATTGGTCGCGAAGATTCTGCAGTTCGGCAGCCGACTTCTCGGCCTCTTTTCTCGACTCCAGCAGCCACTGCATCTTCTCGCGGGCACTTGCATTGCGGAAGTCATCAAGTGTCTGGCAGATATGACTGTCAGTGACCACAAAATAGAAGTCGCCATGCTTCTCCGACTGAGCCACCCCTTCCTTCACAGAAGCCAGTCTCTGCTGGGCAGCCTGCACCTTCTTCTTGTCGGTCCAGGTATCCTTGATGGAAGCAATACGTGCCAGACTCATCAACTGCTCCTCTTCGATGGTGCCGTCTTCATAAGTCCGGCGGGACTCGTTGGGAATGAAGGTGTAGAGGCACACCGAGTCGGCAGGCTGGTTGCGGTCTGATGCAAACCATCCCAGATTGTTGAACTCGTCGATGACCAGCAGATAGTCGTTGGCGGGTGAGTTGAATGGCATACCCAGGTTTTCGGGTGCCAAGTACTTACGCTCGTCGTTGTCATAACGGGTCATGTAGATGTCGTAGCCTCCCAGACTCTCCTCGTTCTGTGCTGCGAAGT
>JAXJBE010000231.1:0-6211 GCA_036303125.1 Bacteroidaceae bacterium | reverse complement strand
TTCATTTAAAAGAGACATCTGCTGCGTGATAGCCTCAAAATCGCCTCGAGCTAATTTATAGAACACCCCATAAGAGACACTCGATATAAAATATAAGTGGGCTCGTCGTATGGCGAGCCCGCTTTTTGTATAGCTTCTATAGTTCTTATAGGTCTTAGTTTCTACCAATCAGGGCCTTCTTCGAACGTGAGCCATTGTCCAGTGATTGGGTGCTTAAACTCTATGCGCATGGCATGGAGGTAAAGGCGGTCTGAGGGCTGGCCATAGAGAATGTCTCCTTTGATGGGACGACCTAAACCGTTAGGGTGGGCACAGTGGATGCGGAGCTGGTGTGTTCGGCCCGTCTCGGGATAGAGCTCTACTGTGTCTGGCTTTATATATATATAATGTGTTAGAGCAGGCTTGCCATATTGGTAGTTGACCATCTGTCGAGGTGAATCGAAGGGATTGCGAGAGAGGGGAAGGCAGATGTCTCCCTGAATGGAGGAACTGTCTTTGATGACTTTGTCTTTATCTCCAGATTCATCGAGCACTGCTATGTATTTCTTCTTTATTTCCCTGCGGCAAAACATGGCTTGCAATTCCTTGGCAACGGATGAGTTCTTGGCTACAAGCATGAGACCTGAGGTGTCCATGTCAAGGCGGTGAACGAGAGCATAATTAGGGTTGATGCCTGCGAGATGTACGGATAGGGATGGTTCAAGTGGATCTCTGCTTGGCACGGAGGAGAGGAGTCCTGATGGTTTGTTGATGACCATGAGGCTGTCGTCTTCGTAGATAGTATGTACTTGCTGGAGCATGGCTTTGCCACGGGCAATGTTAGGATTCTCCTCTACGTCGAGGCCTTGGAGCATGAAAGTGAGGATGGGCACACATTTGTGTTGGCAGGCTGGGTAGTGCCGTCCTTCGATGCGCATGTCGTCAGGACGTGATGGACCTATCCAAAATTCTTCCATGCAGAGCGGTTTGAGGTGGTGGATATATGCATATTGAAGTAGCTTGGGAGCGCAGCATTCACCTGCTCCTCCTGGCGGTATGCCTATCTTGCTCTTAGGTTTGTGGTCAGTTAGACCTTCCTTGTATGCCACATACTCATCGATGCTGAAGGGTGATTTGCAGTCTTTGAATATCTCCATCAAGTCTTGGATAGAGCCAAGAGCATTGCGCATACGAAATTGGCGGAATGTCCACATTTGGAGTGCGTTGGATCTTTCCTTGCGTAATATCTTCAGTTTTGTTTTCTCTGCTTCTGATGAGGCTTCGTTGATTTGCTGGGTGAAGGCCTCTATTTGCGTCTCTTCTTCGTGGAAGTAGCCTTCAGGGTTTTGGAGATCATAGACAGGAGGAACGAAACCTTCGTGATGGTATGAACCGTTGTATATGCCTGAGAAGGCACAGAGGTAGTAGCGTTTACAATTATGCTCCACAACGAGAACACCAAACATCTTGCCTTCTTGGGGCAACATGCTTGGTGTGGAGTAGCAATGGTCGATGACCTCCTTGGCTGCTATCTTGCAAAGAGTGTGAGGTGTATAGCAGAAGGGGTTGGTGAATTGCTTTGGAGAGTCTATACCCTCGGTGGAGGATGGAAGAGGGTGGAGTAGTGTCATTGCTTGTGTTCTGTTCCTCTCTTTGATGACTTAGAGTTTTTATTTTTTGTTAAGTTCCACACGCTTTGTGGCTGCAAGTTCGATGTTTCTCTTGTCCACCTGTGTCACGACCTTAGCGGCGAGGCTCATGAAGGCAATGCCCTCGGGTGAGGCAGGATTGAGCACAGCTGGAATCCCGTTGTCGCCTGTTTCGCATACCGACTGCACGAGTGGTATCTGGGCGAGAAGCGGCACATTGAGCTCTTCTGCCAGTTTCTTGCATCCATCTTTGCCGAAGATATAATATTTGTTTTCAGGGAGTTCTGCAGGTGTGAACCATGCCATATTCTCTACAAGACCGAGGATAGGCACATTGACTTTATCGTTCATATACATATTGATTCCCTTGCGTGCATCAGCCAATGCCACTTGCTGAGGAGTGGATACGATGACAGCACCCGTGATGCCGAGTGTTTGGAGGAGAGTGAGGTGTATGTCGCTTGTGCCTGGAGGTGTGTCGAGGATGAAATAGTCGAGTTCGCCCCACTTTGCCTCGGAGATAAGTTGCTTGAGCGCATTGCATGCCATGCCGCCACGCCAAAGTGTCGCCTGGTCAGGATTGACGAAGAATCCGATGGAGAGCAACTTTACTCCGTATTTCTCTATTGGCACGATGAGGTCACGTCCGTCGATGGTCTCTGCGTAAGGGCGTTCATTCTCCACATCAAACATCTTTGGCATGGATGGACCGAAGATGTCAGTGTCGAGGAGTCCGACACGGTAGCCGAGTTTGGCAAGTCCTACGGCAAGGTTGGCTGTGACGGTTGACTTGCCCACTCCACCTTTGCCTGAACTGACGGCTATGATATTTTTCACTCCTGGCAGCAACTTGTCAGGCTCTGGCGGCAGAGCTGTTTTTGCAATGGTGGATATCGTAACTTCCACATCTGGGTGTACGAAGGTCTTGATGGCTGTCTCTGCCGCCTTGACAACCGATTTCATGAATGGATCTGTGGCTTTTTCGAAGATAAGGGAGAAGGTTACCTTCATTCCGTCTATGCGGAGGTCATCTTCGAGCATCTCGTTTTCCATCAGGCTCTTGCCGTTGCCTGGGTAGCGCACGGTGGATAGTGCGTCGTGTATGAGTTTTGGATATATTGTCATTTTTTATTATTGGTGTTATTTACCGGTTTTTCTTGTTGATACCACTTGGTGATTGTATGACCTGTAACCGTCGACGGGTATTTCTATGTCTGGTTCGGCGAGTGTTCCTTCTTGGGATAGATGGAACTTGATGAACTTGATAGGTATGCCTCGTTCGAGCCACATGCTTTCGTAGTAAGTCTGTATGTCGGTCAATGCATTGTCATGGATGAAATCCTTAAGAGTGCTGTCTGCCTTTTCCTTCTCAGCATAGAGGTCTGTGATATAGCAGTCGAGAGGTAGACTGTTCTTCTCTACCATGTACTTGGTATATGTGGCGAGGAAGTTGGAGTCGGTCTTGACATTTATGGTGCCGTTGTTGGTGAGAAAGCGGCGATAGCGTTCCATGAAGAACGTTGACGTGAGTCGTTTTGTGGCTTTTTTCATCTGTGGGTCAGAGAATGTCAGCCATAACTCATCCACCTCGTTGACATCGAAAAGTCCGTCAATGCACTCTATGTTGGTGCGCAGAAAGGCTACGTTGGTCATGCCTTCTGTCATGGCTGTTTTTGCCCCATGCCACATGCGCGCCCCTTTGATGTCGATGCCTATAAAGTTTTTGTTGGGGAAGCGGCGTGCCAGTCCTATGGTGTACTCGCCGCGTCCGCATCCCAGTTCAAGGACAATGGGGTTGTCATTCTTGAAGAAGTCTTGGTGCCATTTGCCTTTGAGGGCAAATCCTTCCTTCTGCAGTTGCCAGAATGGACATTCCACAACGAGTGGGTTTGCTGCCATGTCGGCAAATTTCTCGAGTTTACCTTTTCCCATTTATATATTTATAATGTGTGTGAATTATGTGTTTTTTATGAAGGTACCTTCGTTGGCTTATGAAGATACCTTCGTTGGCTTGTGAAGATACCTTCGTAGGCTCATGAAGGTACCTTCGTTTTTTTGCGGTTTTCCATGCGGGCTGTTTGTCTATGACAGCTCGAGGTTGAACGCTTCGCGGAGTTTGCGCAGCCCCTCGCTTTCTTTGAGCATCATGTTGTAATATTCCATCTTTGTGTACGTGCGCTTCTTGTCGGTGATTTCACGCAGGCGCATTGTCATCGTGAGGTTGCTGTTGTGCAGTTGTGCTCTCAGATAGTTCTCAATTCGCGGCTTGATTTTTGTGAGAGAATTGAGAAAGGACGGGTTATCGATGATGAGGAGGAAGGATGTTCCGTCTTCTTGCATCATCGGTTCGAGGATGTCCATCTGCATGGCCATGCCAGTTTCTTCTTTTGGAAGGCTTTTGACAAACTCACGCCATTTGATGGTCAGGTTGACGTTGTCAACAGGTTTATTCTCAATGACGGTTGGTTGCTGAGCGTATGTCACTTCCTCCTCTTTTACCTCTTGCTTGGTCTGTTTTTCGCTGCGTATGGAGAAGCTCATCATACGATTGGCTATTGTGGGCTGTTGTTTCGTCTGCTGAGGAACTATAGGAGTAGTGTGTGGCTGCTGTTGCGCTGTCGTGCGTAATGTTGGCTGCGGTTCAGCATTCGTGGTAACTTGTGTGTGAGCCGGGGTTGCTGGCTGTGCAGATGAAGCGGCAGTCGCGCCCTTCATTTTTGCGAATATGGGTTTAAGAGTCTTCGTAGGGCCAGGCCCGGAGGATGCTCCTTCATCGGAGGAGAGTTGTGCCGTCTCGATGAGGGTAAGTTCGATGAGCAACCTCTTATTTTGACTATGCTTGTAGTTGAGGTCACACTGGTTGGTGAGCTTCATGGCCTTGAAGAGGAATTGCGGCTTGCATCGTTTGGCCTGCTCCTTGTAGCGGTTGCGCACTTCCTGACTTGCCTCAATAAGGTCTGCAGTCTGTTCGTCTTGACTGACAAGCAAGTTGCGGAAATGGGTGGAGAGCCCTGTGATGAAATATTGTCCTTCGAATCCTTTGGTCAGAATTTCGTTGAGTGTGAGCATGCACTCTGTTATCTTTTGTTCAAGGAAGTAGTCTGTCAGTTTAAAATAGTAATCGTAGTCGAGTACATTGAGATTGTGGATAGTTTGCTGGTAGGTGATTTTGCCGCCGCAGAATGATGCTACCTGATCGAAGATGGACAGGGCGTCTCGCATACCTCCGTCAGCCTTTTGGGCTATGACGTTGAGGGCAGCATCCTCAGCTGTTATGCCTTCCTTTTCGGCCACATTCTTCAAGTGCGCCACGATGCCCTCCACTGTCATCCGTTTGAAGTCATATATCTGGCATCTGCTGAGAATCGTGGGCAGTATCTTGTGTTTCTCTGTTGTGGCAAGGATGAAGATGGCATGGTGCGGCGGTTCTTCGAGTGTCTTAAGGAAAGCGTTGAAGGCTGCTGCTGAGAGCATGTGCACCTCGTCGATGATGAACACTTTGTATTTGCCTATTTGCGGTGGTACCATGACCTGGTCTATGAGCTGGCGGATGTCATCAACAGAATTGTTGGAGGCAGCGTCGAGTTCGTGAATGTTGAACGAACGCTGCTCGTTGAAAGCCTTGCATGACTCGCATTCACCGCAAGCTTCTCCGTTGGGAAGTGGGGAGAGACAGTTGATGGTCTTAGCAAAAATGCGGGCACAGGTGGTTTTGCCCACGCCGCGAGGACCGCAGAAGAGGTAGGCATGTGCAAGCCTGCCGCTGTGGATGGCATTCTTGAGAGTTGTGGTGAGGGCTTCCTGCCCCACAACTGTGTCGAACGACATCGGTCGGTATTTGCGTGCTGAAACTATATAATTGTCCATGTCGCTTAGATTTGTTTTTGCAAATGTACATAAAAAAAATGAGTGAAGGTGGCGCATTGTCAGTTTTTTTGATGGATAGACCGTTGATATTGATTATTTTTTCTAAATTTGCATAAATTACTTACGGGTATAACATTTCAGGCTATCTATTGCCTGTTTTTATTTATATGTTATAATGCGAATTATTATAAAAACACCATGATACAGGAATACCAGATTAGAGTGCTGCCAGAGCAGGCGGTGAACGAGCAGGCCATAAAGCGTTATCTTATAGAAGAAAAAGGGCTGAATGCTTTGAGTCTTACGGCCGCGAGGGTGCTGAAACGAAGCATTGATGCGCGTCAGCGTACGATTTATGTCAATCTTACAGTTCGTGCATATATAAACGAACAGCCCTCTGACGATGAATATGTCACAACGGATTATCCCAATGTGGAGGGAAAGCCTCAGGCTGTAGTCGTTGGAGCTGGACCAGGAGGGCTTTTTGCCGCTCTCCGTCTGATAGAGTTGGGCATACGTCCTGTCGTGGTGGAGCGTGGCAAGAATGTACATGACCGCCGCAAGGATATAGCTCTCATATCCAGAGAACAGATGGTGGACTCTGAATCCAACTTCTCTTTTGGCGAAGGAGGTGCAGGTGCCTTTTCGGATGGTAAGCTCTACACCCGCAGCAAGAAGCGCGGAAGTGTTGAGAAAATACTGAATGTCTTCTGCCA
>JAXJBE010000230.1:0-21234 GCA_036303125.1 Bacteroidaceae bacterium | reverse complement strand
CTACTCTATCTGATTATGGGTCTCCTCCACCCCAAAAGCGGCCGAGTGCTCATAGACGGCATTGACACAAAGGAAAGACACCCCGAAGTCATGAGCCAAATGTTCATCGTGCCAGAAGAGTACGACCTTCCCAGAGTTATGCTGGGCGACTACATCCGCACCATCCGTCCATTCTACCCCGACTTCGACTCCGGGCTGATGGTGAACCTGCTCGACATGTTTGAGCTGAGCGGCGTCAACGGAGCCACCCTCGACACTGACGGCATACCCACAATCCACTTAGGAGCCCTCTCCATGGGACAGAAGAAAAAGGTGTATATGTGCATAGCCCTGGCCACACGCACCAGGCTCCTCATCATGGACGAGCCGACCAATGGTCTCGACATACCGAGCAAGAGCCAATTTCGCAAAGTCATAGCCCACGGCACACGCGAGGACCAGACCATCATCATATCCACCCATCAGGTGAGAGACGTGGAGATGATGCTCGACCACATAACAATCATCGACAACAACCGCGTGCTGATGAATGCGCCCATCAACATGGAGGAACCTGTCAACCTTGAAGAGCTATTCATACAATTAGTCACCAAGGCAGAGATGAGACAATAGGGGCAAGACGTCTCTTCCAGCAATGATTATCCATTATCGCAGTCTGGCAGACACATCCAACCTTCTGTATTATCAGAACTTACGCTTGACAGTACACCCCACCGTCCTCTTCCAGACGCACGCTCAGCCGTGGCTTCGACCCCACCCTCACGAGCCCGCAAGCCCACAACTTTCAGTCCGCAAGCCCAACACCCCTCGGGAGCTTGCTCACAAGGGGCTGGGAGCCTGCTCCCGAGGGGTTGTGAGCAAGCTCACAAGGGGTGTTGGGCCTGCCCATCCGGAGAGTTGGGCAAGGGGAACCTAACCAGGCAGCAATAATCACTATAATCTTCTGCATAAAGACAGGACACATCCACACTCATACACTTACATCATCAACATCACACAAATCATTTATCACACCAAATCATTCTATTCACAGGAGGATACAACTATGGATTTCAACAAACAAAGATTCTTATCATACGCCCGTTACGACCTCTGCATCAACAAGGTTTTCTACCGCAACCTTTCGCTCATCACCCTCTTCGGCACAATCGGCATCATGCTGCTGGCCCTGCTCATCAAGTCAATAGTCTTCATCGAGCATGGAGTCAATGAGAGCTCAGGAGCAAACGACGCGTTTCAAAATGCCAACATCGCCTTCGGCACAATGATGTTCTACGGCTTGCTTGCATTCTACACCATCATGATGTGCATCTTCTCTGGCTGCTGGGGACACAACCTGCGCAGCAAGCAGAGCCGCATAACCGAGCTGACCCTGCCGGCAAGCAACCTGGAGAAATATGTCTGGCACACAGGCATCTCCGTCATCGGCGGCGCACTTGTCTGCATAGCCTCTCTCCTGGCCACAGAAATCGTCCACTTCATCATCTCCGCGATATTCTTCACCGGATTGTCAATGGACAGCTTCATGTTCCACGGGCTGGCATCCCTCATCAATGAAGTTTTAGACTCATGGGACCTTGAAACTGTCAACAAACTGCCAGCGGAGTTCCACTACAAATGGCTGGCGGGCGGCTTCATCTTATACTTCTTCTGTTATTATCTCGCCGAATTCTGCACATTCATCTTTGGCAATTCAGTAATCTACAAATGGAACATCATCATCACATACATCGCCATGCAGATTCTGAGCACCATCTTATCATGGAGCATATTCGGCATCATCTACCAGATTGACTGGGAAGGTCTGGCGCGAGAGACAACGCCAGCAGATTTCTTACACTATGTGGACAACGCCATCATCGGACTTTACGCATTCAGCATAGTCACTCTCCTGTGGGCAGGATTCCTCTGGTGGATGGGCTACCGATTCTTCAAGAAGGCTCAACTCTGCAATAGCCTCAACAAGTGACACACTCCCCCAGCTGGGATGAAGTCCCCTATATATAATAATGTAAATAATAAATAATGTATGCAGTTTAAAGAGAACAAAGCCATATACCTTCAAATCTCCGATATGGTATGCGACGATATACTCAGCGGCAAACTCTCCGACAACGACAAGATTGCAAGCGTGAGAGACCTGGCCGCCCTTGTGGAAGTCAATGCCAACACCTGCGCCCGAGCTTACGAGTGGCTGCAGAACCAAGGCATCATATTCACCAAGCGAGGCCTCGGCTACTTCGTCAATGAGGGAGCAAGGCAGACCATCATAAACATGAAGCGTGAGGAATTCATAGAAGAGACCATCCCCGAAGTGGCCAGGCAGATGCTCAACCTCGGCATCTCGATTGATTGTCTCAAATCAGAAATAGAGAAACGCTTAGAGAACGCAAGGTCATAGACAACAAAGCCGCAGAGCAGAATACCATCATTCCATAAAGGCTGAATCGGTATTCGCTGACAAACACCCATGAATATACCATCTTTTTTCATTGTGACTATGGCATGGCTGCTGAGTCTCCCCGTCAAGGGAGCTCAGCGACCAGCTGTAGTTTCGCCCAGAGCAGAGGCCGCAGACACGGCCCGGACAAAGAAAGCAAATGATAGGCAGCTCACCATATACTACAACATCAAGGACCATCTGACACACGATTTTGTGAAACTGAGAAAGGCTGAGATAGTATGGGCAGCTGACAGTTCCTTCGTTGACACGATGAAAATGCAATACAGCGGCACGAACGAACGGAAATATTCCTACATCTCAGGCCGGATTACCCGACCAGGACAGTATCTGATAGTGGCCGAGGCCGACAGTTTCAAGACACAATACATACCGTTTGAGATAAAGAAACTGCACAAAAACGAGTCCTACCGCGAAGTAGGCACCATATACATGCGGCGCCTGCCCAAACGACAAGACATCGAACTAAACGAGGTGGTGGTCAAAGCCACCAAGCTAAAGTTTTACACCGACGGCGACACTCTCGTCTACAACGCTGACGCCTTCAACCTATCCGAAGGCTCCATGCTCAACGTCCTGCTCAAGAAGCTCCCGGGAGTAACTCTGGAGGACGGCGGAGTCATAAAGGTCAACGGCAAGAAAGTGGACACCATGCTGCTCAACGGCAAGAACTTCTTCGACAGCAACAAGGAACTTATCCTCGAAAACATGCCTGCCTACATGGTCAAAGACATACAGTCGTTTGAGCGCACCCCTGAGAGATATAAGAACACGGCCGAGGAGAAAACCGCCAAGAAGGAACTGGTGATGAACGTCAGGCTGAAACGCGAATACGCCAAGGGATGGATAACCAACGCTGAAGGAGGACAGGGCATGTCATTCTTCAGAAACGAGAAAGGAAGACTTGACCACAAGTTCCTGGGCCGTTTCTTTGGCATGTACTTCACCGACAAAAGCCGCCTCGTGACTTATGCCAACGTCAACAACCTGAATGTCATCCGCGCTCCAGGCGAAGATGACAACTGGAATCCCAACGACCAGACGCAGGGACTCGTCACCACATATTCAGCAGGACTCAACTTCACCACCGAAAAGGATGAAGCCTATCGCTATGACGCATCGCTCGACGCATCGCTGAAAGACTATGAGGACAAGGAAAACACCAGTTCGGCCACATTCCTCGACGGCGGGGACACCTACGGCCGCTCGTTCAGCCAAGACAACAAGCGCAACTGGTCGCTCAACACCAGCCACAGCCTCACCCTCATGCACGGGAAGATATGGAAAGAGACCCTCAAGAGCATATATTCAAATGCCGTATTCAATACATCACTCAACAAATGGGACAACCACTCCACCTCTGGCAGCCTAACTCTCTCTGACGACATGGCTCACGGCCTCGGCCACGAATGGATGGACAGCATCATGAATCCCCAGGCCAGCGAACTCCTCAAGCGATATGCCATCAACCGCAACACCACAAAGAGCAAGGGCAACGGCCATGACTTCAGCGAGTCGCTCAGCGCCTTTATGGCATGCGCCCCTGCCTACAACGACCGGGTCACATTAGTGATTCAAACTTCTCATTCGCTCAACGACAAGACAGACAAGACGTATGACCATTTCTACCTCGACTACCCCGCTTCACCCAGCGGCACAGACAGAGACTTCCGCAACCGATACAAGCCTAATGTCAACCACCACTGGGACCTCATGGTGAATCCCTCCGTCATATACTTCTTAGACAAGAAGCGCCACCACGGTCTGAACTGGTCAAATCAAGCCACATACCAACACTCTTACTCCAACCAACCACTCTACCTGCTCAACAAACTCAGCAGCTGGGACACACCGGAGAGCGCAGAGGCAGCACATCCCCTCGGCTCACTGCCCTCTGTGGATGAGATGCTGTCAACGCTCGATGCGCACAACAGTTCCCTCTCACGCAGCGAACGACTGCAATACGTCCCCTCGCTACAATACATCTACCGTATCTTCAATGAGGAGGACTGGTCACGCTTCACCACCTTCGACCTCACCTTGGCTTGCGACATGACAAAAGAGAAGCTGGACTACCAGAGAGGCACGCAAATAGACACTCTCGCCAGACGCAACACAGCGTTTCTCACCGCCAACATAAGCATCGATCACAACATTACCACACGAGGCAGGGACCTGAGATTTGACTACAGATTTGACAAGAAGTCGCCAGATATGCTCAACCTCCTCAACATCCGCGACGACTCCAATCCGCTCTACATCACGCGAGGCAACCCGCATCTCTCCAACTCGTCCACCCACACTTTCAACATCAGCTATCGGGACAAGTTTGGCAAGACAATGTTCAACACCAACGCGTCTGCCATCATCAACAATGATGCCGTGGCAATGGAGAGCATCTACGACAAGACCACAGGCATACAAACTGTGACGCCACGCAACATCAACGGCAACTGGAACACATCCTTCAATGCCTCCATAGACCTCCCGCTCGACAAGCAAAGCCAATGGAGATGGACTCAAGATATAGGCCACTCCTACAGCAACAGCGTGGACCTGACAAGCACCACGGCAGCCATGGCCGCCACCAAGTCTACCGTGCGCACACACTTCCTGTCTGACCACACATCCATTACATGGACTCCATCAGACAAGGCTGAGCTATCGGCCGACGCGCGGCTCACCTACCAGACATCCTCCAGCACTCGCCCTGACTTCATTGCCACCAATGCCCTGTCTTTCCAGTATGGCGCCAGCGCGCAAGTCAAACTGCCATGGGACATGCAGATGTCCACAGACCTGACCATGTACAGCCGCAGAGGCTACAGCGACCCGAGCATGAACACCAACGAGCTTGTCTGGAATGCCCGCATCTCCAAACGCATCCCCCGATGCAACCTCACCATTCTCTTTGACGGCTTCGACATCCTCGGCAATCTCTCCAACGTACGCCGATACATCAATGCACAAGGACGCTCGGAAACATTCTACAACGTCATCCCTTCATACGGACTCCTGCACATCATCTGGCGATTCAACAAGAAGCCACAGAAATCTCAACTTTAATTGGTGCATAAGCCTCATTGATGCCACTGGCAGGCAGAGAAAGGCCGCTGACGGATTCTTTTTCACACAAAAATAAAAAGTTCATCATCTTTTTTCTCTACCAAACAGAATAAAATCATAACTTTGCATCATCTAAAATCCAAAACACATTACGTCATGAAAACTTCAGCCATACTTTTATATGCAGGGCTATTATCATCAGCCGTCGCATCATGCAAAAGCGAATTAGGAAAAGCCGAGCAAATCACAATCCCATTGGCAGGCAAAGACGGCTTCAGGAACAGTGAGAAATGGGGTGACGTCATCACTAAAACCATCGAGCAGCCACCATTCCGCAGCATCGTGCTCTCAGGAACGGCAGACATAAAGTTCTCCCAAGGAGACAAACAGTCTGTGGCAGCTACGGGCAACGAGAAAGCTATCGAGCACTACAATATCACGGTGAAAAACGAAGTGCTCTACATTTCTCCTGCCACCAGCGCGCCCCAAAACATGCCTTCAATCAAACTCACCATCACAGCTCCCGTGCTCAAAACAATCGAGATAAACGGCACGGGCGACATCGACATCAAGAACACAGCTGAATTTGAAAATGACCTGTCCGTCATAGTCTCAGGCACAGGCGACATTGACCTGGGCAACATTATATGCAACAATCTCGACATATTGATAAATGGAACAGGAGATGTCAAAGCCAAGAAGATGAAATGCAAAAAAGCCAACATCAACATCTCTGGCACGGGCGACATCGACAGCGAAATCAAAGCAGAAGACATAAACATGCGCATCTTCGGTTCTGGCGACGCTGACTTAGAGGTCAGATGCACTAACCTGTACATTCAAGCTAAGGGCACAGGCGAAATCGAAGTGGAAGGCGAATGCGTCAACCTCACCAAAGAGACAGGAGGCCTGTCAAGGATAGACACCCGCGACCTGAAAACGCAAAGGATTCAACTAAAATAACACCTGCAAAATAATCATCGGAAACAACGCTTCTTGTTGTTTCCGATGATAAGATTACACATATATATATTATATATGTATTCACCATTATCATTCTTAGTCAAACAAATTTATTATTCTTAGTCAAACAAAATGAACAAATCACCTATCTCGGCATTTCTTCTCGCCCTCATCACTCTACCGATGAGCGCGCAGACAAAAATTGACATAAGCGGAAACAACACATCTTCCAGCTATGTATCCTACAACACAGGCATATCTCTCGCCACAGGCAAAACAGTTGATGTATACATGGCACGCTACTGCTACTTCAGTTCGCAGATAACAGGAGGGGGCACACTTAACCTCCATGCAGGAGGCGAGCGAAGCTACCTCGGCACAGCAAAGGGGGCATCATGGCCCAACTGGACATCTTTCAAGGGAGACATACACATCTTCCCCTACAAAGAGAATGCCCCCTCAGCCGGATTCTACGGAGTCGTGCTCGCTCATGGCGGCAAAACATTCTCTCCTGAGAATGTGGAGGATGCCATAAAGTCAGGCAAGGTAAACTCATCCATGGCCAACAACCACGTCACACTTCACGCTGGAGCCACCATCTGCTGCGAAGCCAACACGAGCGGAGCAGGATTCCGCATCGGAGAACTCAACACGGAGGAGGGCTCATACATCCAGGGATATATGAAGAAAGGCACACGCCCAGCCTACTTCATCATCGGCAACCTCAACACCGACGCAACGCTCGCTGGACAAATAGCGCCTCCTGACTATAGCGATGGCCACCTCGTAGGCATCATCAAAGAGGGCACAGGCACATACACCATCACAGCCAACACAAACTACCTCAGCGGTTCTCTGCGCATCATGGATGGAGCCGTCATGGTCATGAACGATGCGGTGCAAGCCCAGACCAACAAGCTCAGAGGAGCACTCGGAGCCAAAGCCAACAATGCAGAAGCTATAGCATACGTCTTCGAAAATGCCACGCTCGGAGGCACAGGAAGCATTGGAGGCACAGTGGACAACTACGGCACTATAGCTCCGGGATGCAACGGAACGGGAGTCCTCACCATCCGCAACTACACCTCAGCTTCCAACAAACCCAACATAAACTTCCACCCTGCATCAACTCTCGATTTAGAAATTCAGTCAACTGACAATTACGACATCCTTGACGTCGCTGGCGCAGTCAAATACTCTACCATGACTCAAGACTTCTCCACAAGCGATGCCATGCCTATCGTCAACCTCACAGTAGCAGAAGATGCTAATCTCAACGTGGGAGACACCTTCACCGTGATAAAGGCATCCGCTAAAAACACCGACAACGGGGACTGGCATTTCGACTTGAAAACACCCAACCGCTACACTTGGGCCATAGAGGAGAAGACTGAAGGCAGTGCTTACGAGGTCATACTCACCATCACATCTCTCAGCGACCAGGAGGGCAACCCCGACGATAATCCTGACGATAATCCTGACGAGACAGATGTCATGGGACCATTCTACGATGACGGCATTGACGACAGCAAAGACTTATTGCCACTCAAATCTTACGCATCAAAAAACCAAAAACTCATCGGCACAGCCATCTCAACATGGAAGAACGACATCACTAATTCTTCGCTCAGCATCACACAGGAGATAGGCCGACAATTCAACCTCCTCGTAGCAGAGAACGAAATGAAGTTTGATGCTCTCGAACCCAACCGTGGAGAATTCACATACTGGGGAGCAGACAACCTCGTCAACTATGCCAAGCAACATGGCATGAAGATGAGAGGCCACACCCTCGCATGGCACTCGCAACTGCCACAGTGGGTCTCCTCAGACGGAAAGAAGAATGACAAGAACTGGAGCCGAGAGGAAGCCCTGAATATACTGGAGACACATATCACCAATGTCATGAAACACTTCAAAGGCAAGGTGGCAGAATGGGATGTGGTGAACGAATGTCTCGATGATGACCAGACAACAGTGCGCACAGACCCCAATGCTTACGACCTGCGCGAAAGCGTCTGGACAAAAACCATCGGTGAAGAATTCATCGACTCAGCCTTTGTCTATGCACACAGAGCGGACCCAACAGCCAAACTATACCTCAATGACTACGATGTAGAGATGCAGGGCAAGGCAAAGGCCGTAGCCTTTTACAACCTCGCCATGAGACTTAAGAACTCCGGCATACCTATTGACGGTGTAGGACTCCAATGCCACTTCTCCATCGGCGATGTAGACTCTATCAAACTTGACAAGACCATACGCAAATTTGGCGAAGCAGGCTTAGACTGCATCATCACGGAGCTCGACATGGGCATACCATCCACATCTGCGGCCAACCTCCAAGAACAAGCACGCAACTACCGCGTCATCACTGACATAGTCCTCAACAACGACAACTGCCACAGCCTCGTCATCTGGGGCATGAAAGACAACGACAGCTGGCGCAGCGCCTCCTCTCCTCTCCTATACGATGCTGGACTCAACAAGAAGCCCGCCTTCTATGCCGTGCGTTCAGCTCTTCGCCACCGAGCCATCGTAAACGAGGGGACTGGCATCAACTCCATTCCATTCCCACCCAACAATCAGACATCAACAGATGATGCTCCTGCAGAAACAATCACCAATATCAATGGTCAAGCCATCAACCCCTCAGCGCTACTCCCCGGCATCTATATCTACAAAGGAAAGAAGTATACCATTTGGCGCTGAGAAAAGACCTCATATAGAATGGTTTCAATCTAACTTGATAGTTTTTTCATAGCTAAAACACATTTTTCTGCTAAATCATGCTTATTGTTTCTGCTAAAATGCTTACATTTGCACAAGAAAACTAAACAAAGACTAACAATTCAACAACAAAAGACAACATCTATGAAATCATTTTTCAGCACATACTTTTACTATTACTTTTACTTTATCCAAAGGTAAGAGCGGGAAGTTGTGTGCATACATTTTGATTTTGCAGATAATACATACACTATAGAGTCCCGCTCTTCATGAGTGGGACTCTTCTTTTATAATATAAATATGAGAAGAATAGCTATACAAGGTGAAATAGGCTCATTCCACGACGTGGCCAGCCACTGTTACTTCGAAGGAGAAGACATCGAGCTTATCTGTTGCGACACATTCGAGCAGGTCTTCGATGAGATGAAGAAAGACTCCGGCGTCATCGGACTTGTAGCCATCGAAAACACTATCGCTGGTTCGCTACTCCACAACTACGAGCTGCTGCGCGAAAGCGGAGCACAAATAGTCGGCGAACACAAACTGCGCATCTCACACTCCATCATGTGCCTGCCCGATGAAGACTGGCAAGACATCACCGAGGTCAACTCGCACCCCGTGGCACTCATGCAGTGCCGCGAGTTTCTGAAGAGACATCCTGAGTTTAAAGTGGTGGAAACAGACGACACGGCAGGATCAGCCAAACAAATCAGCCTGCACCAGATGAGAGGCCACGCTGCCATCTGCTCCAAGTTCGCCGCCCCACTGTACGGCATGAAAATCCTCGAAGAAGGCATAGAGACAAACAAACACAACTTCACACGTTTCCTCATCCTCGCCGACCCATGGCAAGCAGAAGAACTCATCACGCCAAGCCAATCCAACAAGGCAAGCATCGTGTTCAGCCTTCCACACAACGAAGGCTCGCTCTCGCAGGTTCTCTCCATATTCTCTTTCTACAAGATCAACCTGACTAAGATACAATCACTGCCCATCATCGGGCGAGAATGGGAATATATGTTCTACATTGATATCATGTACAACGACTACACTCGCTATCGCCAAAGCATCAATGCCGTCCGCCCTCTCACCAAACAGATGAAGATATTAGGTGAATACCAGGAAGGCAGAAGCACAGTACAATAATATTATAACAAATACACAACTATGATACAACCAGCAGACAGACTATCATTAGTCTCCGAATACTACTTCTCACGCAAACTCAAAGAAGTGGCGCAACTCAATGCACAAGGCAAGGACATTATCTCACTCGCCATAGGCTCACCCGACATGCCACCAAGCAACGAGACCATACAGACTCTGTGCGACAATGCAAAGAGAGCTGACGCACACGGCTATCAACCTACAGCAGGCATACCTGAGCTCAGACGAGCCATGGCTGATTTCTATCAGCGATGGTACAATGTCGCCCTCGACCCAGCCACGGAGATACAACCTCTCATCGGCAGCAAAGAAGGCATCCTCCACGTAACCCTCGCCCTCTGTAACCCTGGCGACAAAGTGCTCGTGCCAAATCCAGGATACCCAACATACACATCACTCAGCAGAATACTCGGACAAGAAATCATCAACTATGACCTTCTGGAGTCCAACGGATGGCAACCAGACTTCAACCAGCTCGAATCCATGGACCTCAGTGGCGTGAAGCTAATGTGGACAAACTATCCCAACATGCCAACAGGAGGACGAGCCACAAGAGAACTATATGAAAAGATTGTGGATTTCGCCAAACGTCATGACATCGTCGTCGTCAACGACAACCCCTATTCCTTCATCCTCAATCAAGACGAGCACCTCAGCATCCTCCAGATACCTGGAGCCAAAGACCACTGCATAGAGTTCAACTCCATGTCTAAAAGCCACAACATGCCAGGATGGCGCATAGGCATGCTGGCCACCAACAGCACTTTCGTGCAGTGGATACTAAAGGTGAAAAGCAACATAGACTCAGGCACCTTCCGTCCTCTCCAGCTCGCAGCTGCTCAAGCATACTCCAACAGCGAAGCATGGCACACCCAAGCCAACATCGCCACCTATGCCTCCCGACGCAAGATAGCTGAAGAAATCATGACATCGCTCGGCTGCACATTCGACACCACTCAACAAGGCATGTTCCTCTGGGGACGCATCCCCGACTCCTATGACGATGTCGAGCAGCTCACAGAAAAGGTGCTGCACGAAGCCCGAGTCTTCATCACCCCAGGATTCATCTTCGGCAGCAATGGCAAACGATACATACGCATCAGCCTATGCGCCAAAGACGACAAAATGAAGGAAGCCCTTGAGCGCATCAAGCAAATCATGTAGCTCTCCCAACCATTCCTAATAAAAGACCCTCGCTTCTCACTTTAGTAGCCCTCGCTTTTTTTCCTAATTGCGCCGTTAGGGTCTTCGGGCTTCTTAAGCCCGCCTCCACTCTGTCCATCGGACATTCTACTCACAACATCAACAACTATAACAACACATATATGGAACTCGAACTTTCCCCATTAGGACTCCCAAGCGACAACGAGCGTCCCTTCGTCATCGCAGGTCCATGCTCTGCAGAGACAGAAGAACAAATAATGACCACCGCCCTCCAACTGGCTTCCAAAGGCTGCCACATGTTCCGAGCTGGAATATGGAAGCCACGCACAAAGCCAGGAGGTTTCGAAGGCAATGGCGCAGCAGCACTCCCATGGATGCAGCAAGTCAAAAAAGAAACAAACATGCTCACAGCCACAGAAGTGGCCACACCTGAGCACGTGGAGCAGGCTCTCAAACACGACATTGACATTCTATGGATAGGAGCACGCACCACAGCCAACCCCTTTGCCGTACAGGCCATAGCTGACAGCCTCAAAGGCACAGATGTCCCCGTACTCGTCAAAAATCCCGTCAATCCAGACCTTGAGCTATGGATAGGAGCTCTTGAGCGCATCAATGGGGCTGGCATCAAACGCCTTGGAGCTATTCACCGAGGATTTTCCAGCTACGACAAGAAAATCTACCGCAATCTCCCAATGTGGCAGATACCTATCGAACTAAGCCGCCGCATCCCCGGACTACCTATCGTCAACGACCCAAGCCATATCGGAGGACGACGTGACCTCATTGCGCCTCTCTGCCAGCAGGCCATGGACCTCGGCATGGACGGCCTCATCGTGGAGAGTCACTGCAATCCCGACAAGGCATGGAGCGATGCCAGTCAACAGATCACACCAGACATTCTCGACTTCATCCTCTCTATCCTCGTCATACGCAAAGAAGCACAGACAACGGAAAACATCACAGCACTCCGCAAGCAAATCGATGAAATTGACAACAGCCTCATCGAAATACTCAGCAAACGCATGCGCATCAGCCGTGAAATAGGACTGTATAAGAAAGAACACGGAATGACTATCCTGCAAACAGCACGCTACAGCGAGATTCTCGACAAGAGAGGAGCTCAAGGATCGCTCCTTGGCATAGATCCAGAGTGCATCAAGAAAATATTCGAATCTATACATGAGGAATCTGTCAACCAGCAGATGAAAATCATCAATGAGGCTTAAATACGGATGACCCTTTGAGTACATTCCATTAGCATACGTAACAACAACTATAAAGAGATGAAAATACTCATATTAGGAGCTGGCAAGATGGGGTCATTCTTTACCGATCTGCTCTCCTTCGACCACGAAATAGCCGTCTACGACATTGACCCCAAGCGCCTCCGCTTCATGTACAACACCATGCGATTCACCACACTCGAAGAGATTAAGGAGTTTGCGCCCGAACTTGTCATCAATGCAGTCAGTCTCAAATACACTCTCAGCGTCTTTGAACAGGTCATACCATATCTCCCGTCCACATGCATCCTCTCCGACATCAGTTCTGTCAAGACGGGATTCAAAGAGTTCTACGAGCAATGCGGCATGCGCTATGTGAGCACTCACCCCATGTTCGGCCCGACATTTGCCAACCTCGGCAAACTCTCCACAGAGAATGCCATCATCATCAACGAAGGAGACTTCATGGGACGCTGCTTCTTCAAGGAACTCTACAACCGTCTCGAACTCAACATCTGCGAGTATACCTTCGAGGAACACGACAAGACGGTAGCCTATTCTCTATCCATACCGTTCATCTCCACATTTGCCTTTGCGGCAGTCATGAAGCACCAAGACGCCCCGGGCACCACCTTCAAGCGACACATGAAGATAGCCCAAGGCGTACTCTCAGAAGACGACACTCTGCTGCGTGAGATTCTTTTCAACCCCTACACCAAGGACCAAGTCGAACAGATACGCACCGAGATGAAAGAAATCATTGACATCATCGACCACCGCGATGAAGAGCACATGCAAAGATATCTCACTAAGATACGCGCAAACATCAGATAACACACACATCAGATAACGCAAACAAAAAAAGAAAGTGGACACTGCCATCTCAGCAATGTCCACTTTCTTTTGTCTCAAACGTTCCTTCAAGTCCATCAAACAGATGCGGATTAAGACTTGCAGCCATTCTCACATCCTCCATGGCACCATCCTTATCGCCGCGCTCCATCTTGATTCGCCCACGCAGCAATATGGCCGCTGGAACTTTCCTTCCTAACTCATCTATCAGATAATCCAGATCCTCCAATGCATCTTCATCCCTTTGCATGGCATGCAATAATGCGGCTCTTGTCAGATAAGCCTCTGCATCCAGAGGATTAGCCTGAATAGATTCTGTCGCCTTCACCAGCGACTCCAATAAACTTAAATCATTCTTCATATTCTTTAATTTTCAATCCTTTATATATGGCAAAACACCATTCTGTGTTCTGCTATTCACATATCTTCAGTCCCATTCCGTTCGTATTCACCAATTCCTCAGCCATCAGACGCTTCACTGCCTCCTCCACCACAGGACGTCCCCATCTCTTTCCATAGAAATCAGCCCAATCGTGCCATTTGCCATCCTTCAGAATGTCAAGGATAGCGTGCTGCGCTTCAAAGACATCTTTCGATTCAACAGACATTCTCCTTTTCCTGCTCGCCACACAAACATCACATCTACCACAGTCCTTGCTCTCTTTCTCTCCAAAGTAATACAGCAACATCCTGCTCCTGCAATATCTGTCAGACGAGGCATAATAGCCCATTGCTTTTATGCGCCGGCGCAAGTCATTCCGCCTTGCCTCATACACACTCTCTGGAAGAAAGACTCTCTCAGATTCCACACGAGCCACGGTAAACGTCACTGTGGGAGTCTTCCGACGAGGAATGAAATCTACCACGCGCCTTCTGTGCAGGTCTTTCAGTATCTCAAATACCAACTGCACATCCACTCCTGTCTCATGAGAGATGAACATCTCCTCTATATACACAAAGTTGGCAAACACACCGACATAATTGCGCAGGATGCACTGGATGACAGCATCTGTGTTCTTCTCATACTCTGACAGCGTATACAGGCGGTCTTTTGTCACTATGAAATGTATTGCAGACAAGAAGTTCTGCTCCTCGTGGTACTCTATATACCCGGCATTGTTCAGAAGTTTCAGAGCACTCTCCGTTTGAACAGGAAACTGCCGGAACTGCCTGCAAAACTTCTCCAACGGGAAGAAGAACGAACGCCCCTCTGCCTCACCCTCACCTATCTGGAAGAAATAAGCCAAATTCTCATAAGTCATCTTCACATAATCCTTTGCAGGGAAATTGCCGTCCACACGTTTATTCGCTGCAGACAAATCAATATCATCATACAACAAGATGGCATACGAATCCACCCCATCCCTGCCAGCTCTGCCAGCCTCCTGAAAATAAGCCTCTATGGAGTCAGGCATAGAATAATGTATCACAAGTCTCACGTCTGGCTTGTCTATGCCCATGCCAAATGCATTCGTAGCCACCATAACCCTCACTCGGTCCTTTGTCCAGTTTGCCTGCCTGAAATCCTTCTCTGCAGCAGTCAGACCTGCATGATAGCCACATGCTGTCATACCATTTTCATTCAGATGCTTAGCCAGTTCGTATGTCTGTTCGCGAGTGCGCACATATACTATCACGCTACCTTGCTGCACAGACGACAATATATGCATGATTTCCTGCTCCTTGTTCGAAGTCTTCCTCACCACATATATCAAGTTCTTTCTTTCGAAACTCATTGAAAAGACATTCTTCTCCTTGAAAGAAAGACATTTCTGAATATCATCCACAACAGCAGGAGTAGCCGTGGCAGTCAGAGCCAAAACAGGCACATCCGCAGGAAGCAAGCGCCTCACTTCACATATATTCATATATGCCGGGCGAAAGTCATACCCCCATTGAGAGATGCAATGAGCCTCGTCCACAACAATCATGGACACATGGCGCATCCTGATAAGCTTAGACTGAAACAATTCTGATGCAAGGCGTTCGGGTGACACATACAGCAGAGTGCATCCACCCAGCACACAATTGTCCAAAATCCTGATGATGTCTTCACGCATCATGCCCGAATAGACAGCCTCTGCCCTAATGCCGCGACGTTTCAGATTAGCCACCTGGTCCTTCATCAGCGAGATGAGAGGAGTCACAACAATGCACACACCCTCCATCACCAATGCTGGCACCTGAAAACAAATAGACTTGCCACCTCCCGTAGGCATGAGCCCAAGCGTGTCGCGACCAGCGCACACGCTCTTTATGATATCACGCTGTATGCCTCGGAAATCATCATAGCCCCAGTATTGTTTCAGAATCTCCCTGCATCTGTCTTCATCCATTTGGTTCTTGCTCCCTTATGCGTATGTCCTCTATCTGCAACTGTATATCGCCATGTTTTCGAGCATTCTCCTCCACGCTATAGACAATGTCAAACGAACGCTTTGTCTTTATATACCTCGCCTCCGAACTCTGCCCGAAAGCAATGCCATTCATCACATTATTTGACTTGCTGTCAACCAGTTCCAGTTTTATATGTTCCTGTTGCCTGCCCACCACCTTGCTCGTGCCGTAATCAAAAACATGCATCGTGCACAACATCGGTTTAGGATTATCCGGGCCATAAGGACGCATACGTTTCAAGTCTGAATGGAAGCGTGAAGTTATATCACGGAAATTGACCACAGCGTGCACATCCAGAGTCGCCATGATTTGTTCAGAATCAATATGCTCACCCACATAAGCCTTAAAGCGCCTTGTGAACTCTTCCACATGCTCTACCTTCATCGACAGACCAGCCGCATAAGTATGGCCTCCGAAATTCTCCAGCAGGTCTTCGCAATGCTGGATAGACTTGTACACATCAAATCCGCTCACACTACGGGCACTCCCTGTCACAATGTCACCATCAAGCGTCAGCACCACTGCCGGACGGAAAAACTCCTCCGTCAGACGAGAAGCCACTATGCCTATGACTCCCTTGTGCCAGTCTGGATTATAGATGACGATAGCACCTTCATCCTTCATTCCTTGCATCTCAGCCACGATTCGGCTCGCCTCCTCTGTAGTTCGCTTATCCAGTTCCTTACGCTCTTCATTATACTCATTGATGGTCTCAGCCAGCACTTTGGCCTTGGTCTCATCACGCTCCACCAGAAGATCCACAGACTGCTTACCATTCTGCACCCTTCCGCTGGCATTGATGCGCGGACCTATCTTGAAGACAATATCACTCATCGTAAGTTCCTTGCCTATCAAACCGCAGATGTTCAACAAAGCCTTCACACCCACACTCGGATTATTATTCAGTTGCCTGAGACCATGATAAGCCAATATGCGGTTCTCACCCATCACCGGCACTATATCGCTTGCGATGCTGATAGCGCACAAGTCCAACAGCGGTATGAGCTGGCTGAACGGTATGCCATTACTCTTGGCAAAAGCCTGCATCAACTTAAATCCCACGCCACATCCTGACAGATCCAGATAAGGATAAGTGTTGTCCACACGCTTCGCGTTCAATACAGCCACAGCTGGCGGCAACTCCTCATCGGGCACATGGTGGTCACAGATGATGAAGTCTATCCCCTTTTCCTTGGCATATCTCACCTCCTCCGTGGCCTTAATGCCACAATCCAACACAATGATGAGTTTAACTCCCTTGCTTGCTGCATAGTCCACACCCTTCATTGACACCCCATACCCCTCGTCTGAACGGTCGGGTATGTAACACTCCATGTTGGAGTAAAACTGGATCAGGAACCTGTACACCAAAGCAACGGCAGTACAGCCATCCACATCATAATCACCATAAATCATGATGCGCTCTCGCTGTCCCATTGCCTCGTTCAGTCGCTCCACCGCACGCGCCATATCCTTCATTAGAAATGGATCGTGCAGTTCCAGCAGCTGAGGACGAAAATACGCACGGGCTTGCTCAGCCGTGCGCACACCGCGAGCCACCAGCATCTGGGCTATGGCCACATTTACATTGACCTCCCTCGCTAGCGCCTCCGCACATGACTTATCCTCATCCGTAGGCTGTTGATAATTCCATTGATATTTCATTATATGTTGTCGTTTTATTATCTTAGCGTAAATCATCACTACCAACAATCAGCATCACAACTATATGCCACGCTCTATTTCACGCAATCCACACCTAATCATTCCATTTACACACTCAATCACACGTATGCAGGCAATATAGCTTTCAAAATTACTAAAAAAAACAGACATACACATAATAACAGTGGAAAGTTTTGCATTTTTTCACCATTCCAAGCATCTTAATTGACATAATATGAAAAAAAACATGACTCACCCAGCATTTCCACTGTCCGCATGTTTGCGTGCAACATGAATATCAGCACTTATAAAGCCCATATTTCTCAATATACGCACTAACCCCCTTTTCCAGCCACTCGTCCGCACTCTCACCATTCCTGATAGTCTCCCTTATCTGAGTCGAACTGACATCATACAAGTCTGTATCCACCACCTTGACCGATTCTGGCAACTCCTCCTCGTCCATCTCAAACCCTGGACGCCTATACACCAGCACTCCATACTCCTTCAGGATATCCTCTGCCCTATACCACCTATGAAAATTCCTCCAGTTGTCAGCGCCAATAACCAGCACAAACTCTTTCCCCTCATACTCATGTCTCAGCCTATCCAGCGTATTATACATGTAAGAAGGCACAGGAAGCCGACTCTCAAAGTCCGACACCCTCAGTCCTTTCACACCTTCTGCAGCAATTTCCGCCATACGCACCCTATGACCATATTCTGCAATCTCTCCCTCACGCCCCTGCTTCAATGGATTCAGAGGAGATACCATCAACCACAGTTCATCCACCAACCCTTGAGTCAGAATAGCCGATGCCAAAGACGTATGCCCCTTGTGAATAGGGTTAAAAGACCCCCCATATATTCCTATCTTCATATCTATAACAATGTATTTCGTATTTCCTTACAAACAAATAGTTTTACTGCTAAATCAAAAGACACACCAAATCAAGGCGAGCCATGAACTAATCAATGCAAAAGTACTCTTTTTCCTCGAATAAACACATCAGTCTTATCCTTTTTCAACTCTTCTGCCAAATAATCATCCTATAAAACCACACTTCTCAGCAATATTCACTAACTTTGCAATTAAATTGAATATAAACACACAAACAAATGGAAAAGATAATACTCACAGGCGACCGCCCAACAGGCAAACTCCACATAGGACACTACGTCGGCTCACTCCGCAGAAGAGTTGAACTGCAGAACTCAGGAGAATTTGACAAGATATTTATAATGATAGCAGATGCGCAAGCACTTACAGACAACGCAGATAACCCAGAAAAGATACGACAAAACGTTATTGAAGTAGCACTCGACTATCTCTCGGCAGGACTTGACCCCGACAAGTGCCACATCTTCGTTCAGAGTGCTGTGCCCGAACTCACCGAACTCACCTTCTACTACATGAACCTCGTCAGCGTGCAGCGACTGCAGCGCAACCCCACCGTCAAGACCGAACTTGAAATGCGCAAGTTCGAAGGAGGCACCCCGACAGGATTCTTCTGCTACCCTATCTCGCAGGCAGCAGACATCACCCTATTCAAAGCCACTACTGTGCCAGTTGGCGAAGACCAAAAACCCATGCTCGAACAGACCAACGAGATAGTACGACGCTTCAACAACATCTACGGCCCCACCCTTGTCGAGCCCAAGATACTCCTGCCAGACAACGCAGCCTGCCTCAGACTTCCAGGCACAGACGGAAAAGCAAAGATGTCCAAATCACTCGGCAACTGCATCTACCTCTCCGACACACAAAAAGAGCTCAAGAAGAAGGTCAATTCCATGTACACCGACCCAGAGCACATCCACATCGAACAGCCTGGCCACATCGAAGGCAACACCGTTTTCACATACCTCGATGCCTTCTGCCTCGATTCAGATTTCGAGAAGTTCCTGCCCGAATACAAAAACCTCGATGAACTCAAAGCCCATTACACACGTGGTGGACTCGGTGACGGCACATGCAAAAAATTCCTATTCAACGTACTCAACGACCGCCTCGAACCAATCCGCCAGCGTCGCAAACAATACGAACAAGACATTCCTGGAGTCTACGACATCTTGCGCCGCGGCACAGAAGAAGCCCGCAAAGTAGGAGCAAAAACACTTGCAGAAGTGCGCCATGCCATGCGTATCGACTATTTCGATGACCAAGAACTCATAGCAGAGCAATCCAGACGCTTTGCCGAACAAAACAAATAAGCACTCCATCTATACCATAAAGAGGCAGACCTGTTAAACGGTTCTGCCTCTTTTGCTATGCTATATACATCTCACTGACAACAACACAAATCTATTCATACCTAAGATAGGGCCTAAGCCTCTCCACCTCATCCGCAGTGAAGATACCTGTAGAAAGAAGCACTCTCTCATTCTCTATCCTGCCATACAATCGAACATAGTCCAGCAAAGTCTTCGTCTGATCATAACTGATATACGGATGCCTGTTCAGAGCAGCAAACGAAGCCCTATTAACATCAATCATCCTCAACTCAGGATCACCACCCACCTCAAACCATTCCAACATCTCTGGAGCAACAATACTAATCTCAAGCAACTGCTCCTTAGCATACAAACCGCCTAACCTGTTCCTATAATTCAATATGGCCCGCGACACACCTCTCCCTATACCTGGAATACTACACAGCGTAGCACTGTCTGCCTTATTCACGTCCACCCTTACAAGATGATTAAACTTAGCACTCCTCCCAACATTACCCGGCACTCTTTCGTCAACAGAACCATACATTCCATCATTTACATTCTCCCTGCCACGTCGGGCATGCAGCACATCGTTTCGGACAAAAGAATTATTCTCAGTCCTTCTTCCACCTACAATAGACTCATCCACTTTAACATAACTCTCAACCTTCTTTACATCATCCTCAGTCCAGCCATACGTCTTCCCCATATCCTTAGCAGAGAAAAAAATCTTCCCTGCAGCCCTATACCGCAAAAAAATCCTTATCTTATATCCCTCTATTCCAAACTCAGCAAGAGAGATAGAATCAACATCATTAGGATCAAAAGCAGCAAGAACAGCAGCCTCCAACACACAATCCCCCTCCTCCTCACTCTCAAACACATCCATAGCCGACTGATCAACAACAGAAGCAGCATCCTTCTCTCCCCTTAGAACAGATACCACACAATTCACTCCGACAATGAAGACCACCACACAACCAATAGCAACCATAGCTCGCCTGTCAGCCTTACTATAATTAAAAATGTCCTTGAAAAAATCTCTCATAAGAATAAACTTAGATTACGGTAAAAGAATAAAGACAATAATGGGTCAGCGGATATATTGGTTAGTGGGCATGAATAATCAAGTGCGTCTCGGATGGCAAGATGTTCTGGATGGACAGCCCTGTTCCGGCTGGCCATCATCGTCACCGCCCCAATCCCCCCAAAAAAGGTTTGAGGGGCACTCCCGGAGTTATCCTGGAGTGCCCCTCGATGAAGAAGGCGGCGACCTACTCTCCCGCATTGCGGTGCAGTACCATCGGCGCGCCCGGGCTTAACTTCTCT
>JAXJBE010000229.1:0-1795 GCA_036303125.1 Bacteroidaceae bacterium | reverse complement strand
GTTCAAACTCTTATGGTAGAGCGTGAGATGAGAAAGGCAACTTATAACTACATCAATGACAATCCATGGGATAGAGTAGCCAACAAGAAGAGAATTGACGATCTCTATCAGGATTCCATAGATGTGCGTCTTCTTCCACATAATAAGAATCTTGCCGGATATAACGTTAGCGCTGCTCTGAGTTATGCCAAGAGAAATGGGGTAAGTCAGGAGAAATATGACAAGATCATGAAACTCGGTCTTGATGTTCTGAAGCATCTCCGTAAGAATCCACGCTACAACTATGACGTAGAGGTGATGGATACTCTCCGCAATGTGCTCACAAAGCAGCAGTTGGAAAAGATCCTGAGTGCAAAGCACGCTCTGCCATGCATAAAAAAGGGCAAAGCCACTTGGAATGAACTGAAGGCTGCCGGTATGATAGAGAAAGAGGACAGTGCCTCATGCTGTGATGCTGCTATTGACTATTATATTCTTGAATGTGTAGTCAACGAACTGTATGTAGGACATGAGCAACAGTTGAAGAAGAATCTCTCCGACCTTTGGAAGCGTCAACCCCTCATAGTCAGGATGAGCGGTGCCATGAAGAAGAAGGAGACTCTCATGAAGAGGAAGGAAGAATATAATGGTTACAATAACGAAATGGCTTGGTAATAACATGAAGTATTCATATAAGACTATCATGGGCATGGCGTGTCTTATTGCTATGCCATACTGTGCTCATGCACAGAATGCAGGTGAGGATATAGTGTCTGAGGCTGTCGATATACTGAAAGGAAAGACTACAGGTAGGTCTTCCGAATGGGCTGTAGCGACTCTTATGGGCATAGAGGATAAGGAACGGCGCCCTGTTGCCCAGAATGCCCTTGGTGTGGCATATCTCAAAGGAATCGGCGTGACGCAGGATTCTACTCTTGCTGTCAGGTTCTTTGAAGAATCGGCGCGTCTTGGTAACAAGAATGCCAATTATAACCTCGGAATGATGCACAAGAATGCCCCTCGTGGCAGACAGGATTTTGCCAAGGCGGTGAAGTATTTCGAGGCTGGTGCCAAGCAAGGCAGCCTTGCCTGCAGCTATTCTGCTGGTTATATGTACTACAAGGGACTGGGATGCAGACAGGACTATTCCCGTGCCGTAGAGTATTTCAAGCAGGACGTGAAAGGACTCAGTCCTTCAAGCCAGTATATGCTTGGCCTTTGCTATAGAAACGGATTCGGAGTCGAACAGAATGACGAGAAGGCTGATGACCTTCTTCAGAAGGCATCAATGGCCAACTATCAGTTTGCTATCGAAGAGACCTTGCGTGAGAATGCGGAGGTCGAAGAGTCCATCTTGCTCTCTGACAAGGATGAGTATGTACCATCTGCCATGCCAGAGGTAGAGCCGTTTATCAATGCAGACTCAGATCTCACAGGCAACTACAAAGGAATCCTCGTCACATACGACTGGAGTGGAAATCAGATAATCAAGGAAGAAGTGCTTGATGCGTCATTCTCAAAAGTTGGTGATGGATATTACGGAGTATGGATTCAAGGGGCTGACACAATAGCAGTAAAAGCCTCATTAGCTACTGATGGGAAACTATTATTCGCTGACTCCAGGATGTTAATACATGACCGATACACAGAAGGGAAAAAGCTTGAATGCGTATTTGAGGATGCATCGCTTGCCCTTGTTGGTCCATCCCTAACCGGTGGTCTGCGTATGTATTCTCTCACTGACAAAGAGCCGATGCGTCCAATGTATCTCTCGCTCAGCAAGTTAAATGCCGGTGATGTCAGCAATGATCCATAC
>JAXJBE010000228.1:0-8484 GCA_036303125.1 Bacteroidaceae bacterium | reverse complement strand
TCCTTGTCAAATACGAGACAGACGCCTTGGCCTTTATCGGCATAAAGTCCCCACATTTGATGAAGGTCGAACCCTAATTTATCCTGTTTGTCATCATCAGCGGTAAGGCTAATCTGTCGATATTTTGCCATCTCACAATCTATTGCATCCAATACATCGGATGGAAAACTATTGATAAGAGTTCCTGTTGTGTCGACATAGGAAAGTTTGTCATTTTCATGAATGTCATTCATGTTATGCAACCTTCCAAATCTTAGACTATGGGATTCCAATATTTTAATTGCAGTATCAAACTTTGTGTAATGATACAACTTTTTCATATTCATGAATTCTTCTTTCATCATTTGATTGTATATTTTTATTATATGTTAGGAGAATTTCTTATTTCATTTATTATATAGTGTTTAATCTGTTGCGTTAATCAAGCAGTGTTATTGATTTTTCTTTCCTCATCGCCTCTTTTGGCACATATGCCGTAGCCACCAAGCACCCATCAAACAATTCCACTATCACGCGCTGCTGCCCTGCAATTCTTGCCACTCTGCCATGAATATCCTTAAAATCTCCTTCGGTCACAATGACTATATCTCCTAATTTATATTGGATAATTTCTGTTGTAACAGGAATTATGTGCGGATTCTTGATAGATGTTAGTCTGATGAAGTTATTCATCGCTTCATCACAGATGGTAAGTGGAGGATTACGGTCGGGATTGTCTTGACGTTGGGAAGTGTGGTCGAAGTAATAGCTTAGTAGATTTCTGCTTTCATTAGTACTTACTTTGATTTCATAGAGCAATGTTTCAACTTGTTCTGCTGTAGCATGAACAAAAAGGAATGATGGGAGAAGAGGCTCTGTTATGATTCGCTTCTTTCCTTGCTTCCTTACCTCTTTATAACGCATTGGAACATAACATTCAAATCCTTTAGTTTCTACAAATGCTTTTGCCTTGATAATACGTCCATATGAAACTCGCAGAACAAACCATTGCTTGCTTGCATCAAGCACATTCTCTACCGACACCCCACCTTTGTTCTTCGAGATGGAGGGCGTACAAGAGGTAAGTCCTGCACTTGGACACGATAAGCCAGTGTCGGATGGCTGCCCATTATACAATGAAGCGTCTGCCTTTGGAGACAGGTTGGTTGTATCTTCCAATGTTGTTCAGAGGTTAGATTAAAACCAATAGACTTATTCTTGATAGAATTGTCATATTTTGACTACAAAGATATGAAAACTAAACAAGAATGGAAAAAGAAAACAAGGAAAATATTTGTGTTGCGGAGTTTTTTTATTTATTAGGGCTGTTTGTCGTCAATAGAACGGCAAACAGTCCTTATAAAAGTTTTGTTCTATGTAAGTACATAACTACTGTGACATTCCACGTTTCTTCTTTGGCAAAGCCCCCAATCCTATCTTCTGCGTTCCATCCCAATTGGTGAGTTGGTCGGCACAGCCGTTGGTACCTCCAGTTGTGACATTGGTTTTGGAGCTGGATGACATATAGTCGATGAAGCAGATGAAGTTGATGATGGCATGAGAATCGTACATGTTCTCATTTTTCGCAAAGAGTTTCGTACAGTTGGTGACGCACTCCAGGCGGAAGCTCGTGCAGCCATTCCACGATGGACCTTCGAGAAACTTGCTGACGGCAGAGGAAACCCCTTTCTTTGTACATAGGTCGAGACCGAACTTTTGAGCAATGGCCATGATGCCATAGTAGATTGACTTTGCTTCTTGCTCGTTGAAATCTATTCTGTCAGTAAGAGCGAAACTTCTTAGGCTATCTTTGCCATTAGAGACAATACTATTGAGCACTGTCTAATTTCATCTGCTGTCTTGTACAATTTCTTTTTGGCCATAATCAATATTTTAATGTTATGACGCAAAGTTAAGAACTTCTGATGTGTGGACAACGTGTGGACAAAAGTCGGAAAATAAAAGAAAAATACTCAGAAAATGGAAAGATGCAAAAGTCGCTGTAATCTTCCAAAACCCCGATAAATACTTGGCTTTTAATTGATTTCATTGGATTTTCTTTCTGATTGTTTACCATGAGAAAACCTCAAATCCAGTCAACCCCTTGTTACTGTTCACAGCACTCTCCATGAGCTTGTGGTGACATTAGATAAGAATGATTATCTATGAACTGCAAATTTACTATTTCTTTCTTTCATTGCCAAATCTTTAGCTGTGTTTTTTCTTTTTGCGCGAAAATTTATGTAATTTTGCAGCCAAAACACTAATTTAGGGTATGGAAAGAGGCTTATTTAACCGCACAGAGCGACTTGTCGGTAAGGATGTTATGCACACCATTAAAAACAAGCGCGTTATAATTTTTGGCGTTGGTGGAGTGGGTAGTTGGTGTGCCGAGTGTCTGGTGCGCTCAGGAATCAGTCATCTCACCATTGTCGATTCCGACTGTGTGTGTGTGACCAACATCAATCGTCAGCTTATGGCCACAACCAAGACTATAGGTCAGGCTAAGGTCGATGTGCTTAAAGCGAGGCTGCTTGACATCAATCCTCAGGCTGAGATTGTTGCTTTACAGCAGATTTACAGTGACGAGGCTGCTTCCGAGTTTTGCTTAGACCGTTACGATTACATCATCGATGCCATCGACTCGCTTAAAGACAAGGCAAGCCTCATTCTTCGGGCATGTCAAACCCAAGCGGTGTTTTTCTCTTCCATGGGTGCAGCTCTGAAGATGGATCCTACCCAGATCAAGGTTGCTGAGTTTTGGAAGGTGCGCGGTTGTCCGCTTGGTGCTGCCATTCGAAAGAAATTTAAGCACATGAAGGTGCGTCCCGCACATAAGTTTAAGTGTGTCTACAGCGAGCAAGTTCTCGAAAATCGCGGCGATGATTTCGATTGTTCTGCATGCGTGTGCGACTGTCCTAAAGCTAAAGGAGGTCAGACGGACGGTTCTCTTGCAAGCCACGATTGGAACGCCACGAAGGCGCAAATCAACGGCAGTATGGCTCACATAACAGCCATCTTTGGTTTCACAATTGGTGGTCTGGTGCTCGATGATATCTATACCAAAGCACAGGGTTCAGAAGAATAAAAAATGAGAGAATTGTATGAGTAACGAAAATTGAGCACTTGCAGATACAACATTTTTCAATTTTTATAGTTATATAATAATAGGAAGGTGTGCCGTTGGTGCGAAGAGAGGTTGTGCCATTGGTGGTTTTACATCTTTATAAATGAAAGACAACCAAAAGAACAAAAAAAGTAATGAATCAAACGATAAGTATCGAAGCTTCACATGACAGAATGGGAGCGGTAGAGCATTTCATAAAAAGGCTTGCCGACATCATGTGCTCGTTGTTGGGGCTGATACTCTTGTCGCCTGTTTATGCGGTCATCGTGGTGTTGATGAAGCGTCAGCACAACGGTTCGGTGTTTTTCCGTCAAGAGCGAATCGGCTACAAAGGAAAGCCGTTCACCATATATAAGTTTAGGACCATGAGCAGCGTCATTGAGGATAAAGGGCCGCAGCTTGTTGCAAAGAGCGACAGCACATGCTCAACCCCGTTGGAGATGTTCCTTCGCGATCATCATCTCGACGAGCTTCCGCAGCTGTGGAATGTGCTGAAAGGCGACATGTCGCTGGTTGGTCCACGCCCTGAGCGCCGCTATTTCATAGACAAGATAATGGAGCACGATGCCAGTTATCCGCTTGTTTTTGAGATGCGGCCTGGTCTCACGTCAGAAGCCACCCTCTACAACGGCTATACCGACACCATGGAGAAGATGCTCACGCGTCTGCACATGGACATTGCGTATTTGAAGAAGCGCACGCTTTGGACAGATGTGACAATAATATTCAAAACCTTTGCAAGCATTGTGAGCGGACGTAAGTTCTAATCGCTGCTCTGTGAAAGTAAACGAATCAGACTTTTTAAATATTCGATATTATATTTTTTCTTTTAAAGAAGACAATTTTATTGTGGTTATGAGAAAACTTGCTATATTCTTCTTTTTTATGCTTATGGCGCCTCTGGGCATCATGGCACAGTCGTCGATGACAGACAACCAGGTTATGGAGTTTGTCATGAAGGAACATGAGGCTGGCACGTCACAGGCGCAGATTGTGACGAAACTGATGCAGAGAGGTGTTGACATTCAGCAGATAAGAAGAGTGAGACAGAAGTATGAGGGCATGGCTAAAGACGGCAATGGCTATGGTGCTAAAAGTTCCGCCGCGTCAACCAACAGCCGCATGCGCAAGAACAACGGCGCGTTGAAGAACCATGTTGAGGGAACGGGCAGTCTTGATAACGAGGCGAAAAGCCGCAACGCCAACAACTATCGCTCAGCACGCGTGGCTCCGTTGTCAGAAAATTATGACATGGACGAAAACGACCGTTTGCAGATGGAGGCAGAGATGGGTAACCTCTTGCCTGTCGACTCGGCAACCATGATAAAGCAGCTTCAAGACCAGCTCACCAGTAACCACAGAAAGGTGTTTGGACGTGACATCTTCAACAACAAGAACCTTACGTTTGAGCCAAACATGAACATCGCCACACCACAAAACTATCGTCTTGGCCCTGGCGATGCCGTCATTGTTGACATCTACGGCGCTTCACAGAAGACCATTCAGAGCGAGGTGTCGCCCGATGGCGAGATCAATATTGAAGGCTACGGCCCCGTTCAGGTTAGCGGTCTGACCGTAGCACAAGCCAACGCTCGTCTGCGCTCAACGCTTGGTAGCCGCTATAGCAGCAGCCGCGTGAAGCTCACAGTGGGCCAGACACGCACCATCATGGTAAACGTTATGGGTGAGGTGATGGCCCCTGGCACATACACGCTGTCGGCATTCGCCACCGTGTTCCACGCTCTCTACATGGCAGGTGGCACGAACGAACTTGGAACGCTGCGTAACATTAAGGTCTATCGCCATAACCGTTTGGTGTCGGTGGTCGACATCTACGACTATATTCTCAACGGCAAGCTCACGGGCAACGTGCGTCTTGCCGACAACGATGTTATTGTTGTAGGACCTTACGACTGCTTGGTCAATATCTCAGGCAAGGTTAAGCGCCCGATGTTCTATGAGATGAAGCAGAGCGAGAGCATAGCCTCGTTGCTCAAATATGCAGGCAACTTCTCAGGCGATGCATATCGTAAAACCGTGCGTGTGAACCGCAAAACGGGTAAGGAGTATGCTGTCTTCAACGTAGGAGAGTTTGATTTCTCAAGCTTCCGCATTGCTGATGGCGACTCTGTAAGTGTCGACTCTATCATTCCGCGCTATTCAAACACAGTAGAACTGAAGGGTGCCGTGTTCCGTCCTGGCTTGTATAACATAGGCGAGCAGGTGAACAGCGTCCGCTCGCTCATTGAACATGCTGACGGACTGAAGGAAGAGGCGTTCACCAACCGTGCTGTCATCCATCGCATGAAGGAAGACCGCACGTTGGAGGTGGTGAGCGTTGACGTGGCAGGCATCATGTCGGGCAAGGTGGCTGACGTGCCTCTGAAAGAAAACGATGTGCTGTTCATTCCTACCAAGCGTGAGCGCATGTCGGACCGCACCATAACCATTCGTGGAGAGGTGCAGTATCCCGGCGTTTACAAATATGCAGAGAACGAGACTGTTGAAGACTTCGTGCTTCAGGCAGGCGGACTGACCGACAAGGCATCGCTTGTGAACGTCAGCGTTAGCCGTCGTGTCAACGACCCGAAGGCGCTGCGTCCAGACAGCATCATTGCTAAAAACTACACCATGTCACTGAAAGACGGCTTTGTTGTGGACGGCACACCGGGCTTCGTGCTCATGCCTTTCGATGAGGTGTTCATCAGAAAGAGTCCGGCTTACATCGAGCAGCAGAACGTGAGCGTGGAGGGAGAGGTTATGTTTGCAGGAACCTACACCTTGTCGCGCAACAACACACGCTTGAGTCATCTTTATCAGAAATCGGGCGGCAGCAACGGTCTGGCTTACATCAAGGGTGCCAAGCTCATGCGCCGTGCTACCGAAGCAGAGAAAGAACGCATGCGTGCAGCGCTGAAGATGCAGCAGGAGCAACAGCAGAAAAACCTGTTGGAGCTGGCCGCAAGCAGCAACAACTCGAGTGGCATACAACAAGCTGCTGAAGGAGCAAAGGCGGCAAACCTTGCTAAGTTTAATGTGCCCGATGAGTATCCTGTAGGTATCGATCTTGAAGAGGCCATTAAGCATCCGGGCAGCGATGCCGACATCATTCTTCGTGAGGGCGACCGACTGGTTGTGCCTCAATATAACGGAACGGTGAAGGTCAATGGCGCTGTGATGTACGCCAACACCGTGGCTTATGAGAAAGGCCGCCGCGCAAGCTATTATATTAACCAAGCCGGTGGCTATGCCTCAGACGCTGTAAAGAAGCGCACATACATTATCTATATGAACGGCAAGGTTGCCAAGCTCACTCATGGAGCAAAGGTTCTGCCAGGCTGCGAGATCGTGGTTCCTGCCAAGCTGAAGCGTAAGATGAGCGTTGCTGAGACCATGAGTCTCGGATCAAGCATGTCGTCGATAGCAGCCATGATAGCTACTATTGCTAACTTGTCGAAGTAAGAAAAGTAAAACATTTCTTGGAAAGGAGTCATTCTAATGAAATATCCTATAGGAATACAAAATTTCGAAGACTTGCGACGTAATTGTTATGCATATGTTGACAAGACCAACTTTGTGTACAAGCTCGCAGATGAAGGCAAATATTACTTTCTGAGTCGCCCGCGCCGATTCGGAAAGAGTCTCTTCCTGTCAACCTTGGAAGCATACTTCCAAGGTAAGAAGGAACTGTTCGAAGGGTTGGCCATTTATGACATGGAGAAGGAATGGAAAAAATATCCTATATTCCATATTGATCTCAACACAGCCAACTTTCGAGAAAAAGACAGCTTATATATTGTGCTTAACGACTACCTCACGGCTTGGGAGAACAAATATGGAGCCCGTGAGTCAGAAGCCACACTTGCCCTTCGCTTCAAAGGTGTGATAGCAAGAGCTGCAGAAAAAGAAGGATGTAGCGTCGTAATTCTTGTCGATGAATATGACAAACCCATTCTTCAGACCTTGAGCGACCCAGAGCTACAGGCAGAACACCGTGCACAGCTGAAAGCCTTCTATTCGGTTCTGAAGACGCAAGACCGATACATCAAGTTTGCATTCCTCACAGGTGTAACTAAGTTTGGCAAGGTAAGCGTGTTCAGCGACCTCAACAACCTGACGGATCTCTCGATGGATTATCGCTATATCAGCATCTGCGGAATGACAGAGAAAGAACTGCTCGAAAATTTCAAGGAAGGTATCTGCCAACTTGCTGAAGCCAATGGCGATACAGAAGAAGCAACGATAGCAAAGCTAAAGGCAAGATATGACGGCTATCATTTTGAGGAACATACAGAAGGCATCTTTAATCCATGCAGCGTACTGAACACGTTGGCAAAACTTCGCTTTAAAGACTACTGGTTTGAGACAGGCACACCAACATTCCTTGTCGACTTGCTGAAAAAGCACAACTATCGCTTGCCTGACATGACAAAGGGAAGGGTGTCTGACGATGTAATAAACAGCGTTGATTCTCTGTCAACCAATCCGATACCTGTGATATACCAGAGTGGCTACCTCACAATAAAAGGCTATGACGAAAGGTTTAAGAAATATCTGCTTGGCTTCCCGAACAAGGAGGTGGAAGAAGGCTTCCTTAACTTCCTTTTGCCGTTATACACATCGGCAGGTTCCGAATCGACATTAATGGTTGACGAATTTGTAAAGGACGTAGAAGCAGGCAAACCAGAACAATTCTTGAAGCGTCTCACAGCTTTCTTCGCTTCCAACAGCTATCAGGTAGCAGGCGATGCGGAGTTGTACTTTCAGAATGCTCTATATCTCGTTTTCAAGATTATGGGGTTCTATACGCAAGTGGAATTGCCAACGAGCGAAGGAAGAATGGACATTCTTGTTAAAACTTCCGACTACATTTACATCATTGAATGTAAATTGGATGGAAGTGCAGAAGAAGCTCTTCAACAGATAGAATCCAAAAACTATGCAGCTCCTTTCGCTATGGATAAGCGAACAGTAGTCAAGCTCGGCATCAACTTCTCCAGCAAGACAAGGGGAGTTGAGAGCTGGAAGTTGGGATAAGTTATGTTGTCAATAGCAGCGATGATAGGATCTATTGCTAACATGTCGAAGAAAGGTGTGGCATTTAATATACGCCATGTTTGGTTAACGTTATAGCAAATGAAATAAAATGGAAAAGAAAGAAGGTTATATAAACGTGTCGGAAATGATGCAGACAGTACTTGGCAAGAAGAAATTGTTTTTCATTTCTCTTCCCATTGCGGTAGTCATTTCTTCGCTCATAATAATTTGCGTACCCCGTTCCTACACAGCAAGCTCTATGCTTGTGCCAGAGATGGGAAATGCTGCGGATCTTGGAACTGTTGGATCATTGGCTTCAAGCTTTGGCATTGACCTTAATC
>JAXJBE010000227.1:0-9074 GCA_036303125.1 Bacteroidaceae bacterium | reverse complement strand
GTACACAGCACTCCAAACACACGGCAGCAGGTCCTCCGAAGCCTGCTGAAGGATGTGGTTGACGAGCCAGATCTCGAAAGGATGCTTAGCAATTTCCAGTGCGCCTCTCACCTCTGTGATGTATGTACGGCGATAACGCTCAGGTTCATCTTTCGCCTCGACAACACATGGATAAACAGTGAGTGTACGGTTAGCAAAAGATCCGATGTTACCGGTATCTTTGAACACGCCGGTGTAACGTGAAGAAACGTTCTTGAAGAACGCCTCTGTAAAAGTATAGGAGTCAGTGACGCCAGCAATAGGAGTCATGTGACGAAGCATTGCATCTGCTCCCTGATGGTTGATAGCAAGAATCTCCTTGCTATGCATTTTCACCGCAGTGTTGACGGCGGTGATGTCAATGGGATCCTTAAAATTCATGTTATAAACTATTTTAAAATTAAGCTAAAAGAGAAAATTGTTCTCTGAAGACTACTCCTCGAGATAGTTGTTGACAGGATCCTTGCGGATGTCAGCAAAGACATCGCCGTCCTGTTTATCTGAAGCAGTTGATTGAGTTGGCACTGTAGCAGGAATGTGGTCGAAAACATCCTTGATTTTTTGGATCTTTGCCTGAAGACCTTCAGTGTTTTTAACCTCCTCAGAGAAGGCATCGAGCTTGTCGGCAATGGTCTTTTCAAGATTGCCGTTGTTCTCTACCTTGCCTTGCAGTTCTGCAAGATAATCTTCGACTGCCTGTAGCTGTTGTGTTGTGAGAACGATCTTGCCATCGTTCTCCTCAAGGCCCTCAACCTTAAGTAGGGCATTGACATTAAGAAATTTCTTATTCATAATAGACGATTCTTTAGTGAGCATTGTATTGTTTGCAGATCCGAGCTTCAAGCCCAGGAACTCGCCAAATTTCTGAAAAAACGAGCGTTCGTCCTGAAGCACGTCGCCTTCAGGCAAAGGGATGGCGCAGTTACGGAAACTTGCGATCATCTCGTTAGACACTTTCTGAGGTGCTTTCTCCTCGATGACCTCATCAACGAGACCATAATCTTTGCACTGATCAGCAGTAAGCCACGGATGCGCTTTCATGACAGCAAGCATCTCGTCTGCCGTTTTCTTCCCACGAGATGCATATTTGTTAGCAATGATGGTGTCGATGTTCTCAAGATTCTTCACATCATCGGCAGTCTGTAGTCCAAACTGCTTGAGCTGCTCAGCGTTCATCTGCTGCCAAAAGAACATGTCCTTGGAACTGCAGTGAATGTAGAGCATGCAATCAGAGTACATCTTAATAGTCTTAGCACCAAAAAGCCACGTCGCGGCTGAAGCATTGAAAGAGTCATGAATGAGCGTGACGTCGCCATGCTCTGCAAACGCATGCGACATGCGCACCGCAGCAGCCACATCGCCACCAGATGATGCCAAGCGGACAACAACAGCCTTACCTTTGTTGTCAGCCAGGAACTGGTCAATGCGCCATGCTGTATAATCAGAAATTTCGCCACTGATGCGAATAGTTTGTTTTGCCATACCGACTTATATTAATAGGTGTTAATTAAGAAACCAAGGCAAAATTATTAAAAAAAAAGCCCCATGCTTTAGACGAGGCATGGGGTTGTCAGACTGAAAAAGCGATTATATATTGGTCAATTCATCAAGATCAATGATAAGAGAAGGCTTAGGCTGCCGTCCTGTAAAAGAGAAGGTGGTGCCATTGAGTGAAGAGCATGCGTCACCTGTAGACTTGTCAGCAGAGAAGACCAAAGGCACCTCGACGCTTCCCGAAAAATGCACGATGCCGTTATGATCCATCGAGAGCACCAACCATGTGCCTCTCTCCAACTTCTCTATGATATGAGAGCTGACATTTTGTATTTTGGGAACAATGCCCTCTATTGAGACATCCCAATAACGCCCACCGTCGGCTATCCCGCTCTGTTCTGAGAACGAGAACGAGCGATTGCCGTACACAGGCACAGCGACAATGTTCTGTCGCGTCACAAGCTCAACATTGTCAATATCGTTGAGGAAATCATGACGCAGACGCAGCACGTCAGAAGGAGGAATGGCATAGAGTTCAGCCAGTCCTCCCATGTTTTCGAAGTCGAAATCAATCCTTTTCATATTCCATAATTCCTTGCTCTGTAATCAGTCCATTTTTGGACAAAAGCGCCCAACATTTTTGTTCGATTTTCTTGACTATTTGCTCAAAATCTTCCTCTGCTGAGACTTTTGAGTTGCGTTGCAGCTCTTTTCTTATTGAATCAGTATCCCAGTCAAGCTCCGTGATGTCCGTTGCATGTCGAAACCTTTTGATGCGCTCAGATATCGACAGTCCTGTTATAGAGAGCATGGAGTTGTAAGTGTGCAGCACCATCTTAACCTTACGCTCGACCATTGAGTTCCACGCCAAAGCTTCAGTAGGCGTAAGACTCCAGCCATAGCGATTAAAGGTATCTTCAGTAATTTCTATGGCCACACGCGTAGTATAATGTCCCTTCACGATTTTGTCTCTTCGAGCCTCATGGCGCACCAACCTTTTTTTGAAATCCTCAGCCAGCTCTTTGCAGGACGACAAATTTACAATTTCCTGCCAATGTTCATCGGGACGATTGAAATTCGCGATCAACCATCTTTTGACGTAGCCTTTGCACGGCACCCACACGACCCAACGGTCACGGTTTTTTTTCTGTTTCATAACAATTTTTTTAGTTATCGTTCAAATGCAATTTTTAATTTCGAAATATTGGATGGCCTATTTTTGCGTCCAACCGACCAACCGACCAACCAAGAAGACACAAGTACTGATTATCAGCAACTTACACTTCGTAACCACCTCCAACCACCCCAACCAACCAGACCAACCGGCCTAAATTTAGCTTTTTCAAACCAACCGCCGAGAGACTCGACAACCATTTGCATCTCGTGAGTTGGAAATCTAAAACCAACCACAACCAACCAACAAACCAACCAAACCAACCACAACCAACCAGCCAACCAACTACTTATTATTATATAACTTACTCATTATTAATAACTTATAAAGATAGACAAATTTGAAAGCCTGTGCTTTGGTTGGACGGTTGGTCGGTTGGTCGCGTTTTTCGTGTTCCGAGAATTTCAATTTTCGTTTTTGAAACTCTCTTTTTCTGATTGGGGTGCTCGGGGTAAAAATGATGGGCAGATGTCTCACGACACCCACCCATCCATACACTACTACAGTCTGACTATTCTAACATTTTTCTGATTACCGAGTCCTCCCTTGAGCGTGAGCTTCAGAAGGGTCTTGTGTCTTCATCTTCCAATGTGGCATGCTCAAAGTCAATGCCCATCATCTTCTGAAGCATATCGTAGTCGAGCACAACTGCAGAAGTTTGCTTCGACTTCTTCTCCATTTTGATCACCATTGTGTTATCTGGGTCAACCTCCATCATATTGGCCGGGTTAACCGTCCCTGGTGGTGTGCGCATGGTGCGCACCTCCTCTTGCCAAATGAATTTTTTGTTTGACACATCACCGATATATGCAGGATGTGACTTCAGATTCACCACAAGCGTTGTGAGCGTAAGAGGCCGTTCGTCACCCTTCATTGCTGTGAGATAGTGCTTATGCGCATTTGTGAGGTTCATGTACATCACCTTCTGTCCCTCTGTAAGCTGTACAACAGCACCACCCTTGAGTGTCACCTTATCGGGCTGGTCGATGGTGTAGTCGCGTCCGATCTTCAACGTACCCTTGTCGATGAGGAAGTCAAGAGTGCCGAAGAAAGTAGCCAACTTATCACTCTTGGCCAACATGTCACACTGATGTCTGACTTTCTTCACTGCGAGCTTAAAGAACTCGTCATAGGAGAATGGCAACTGCAGATGTGGGGCATCGTTTATCAGCAAACTACAGGTGGCTAAGAACATCGAGACGGTGCCTATAATTCGGCTTTGGTCACCACTACGGCCAGACATACCCGTAAGAGCATCTTGCAGTTCCTTACGCGACTGCTCCATATAAGCAATGAAATGAGACCTAAAGAGAGGGCGCAGCTTCTGCACCTCAACCAACAAGTAGCTCAGCCCTTCCTTCTCATAGCTCTTAAGCTCCTTAAAGATACGCTGTGCTTCTTGATCACCAGAGAAATTGTGTGCTGGGACCTCACACAGCACCACGCGGTTAGAAAGGGCATTGTCGTCTCGTTGAGGAGCCTCTTGACCGAGCAAGATAATCGATGCGTTGACCTTAGAAGTCTCGATGTCATTGCCCGAAGCCGAGCGACGCTTCTGCTTGCCATCTCCATCGTATGTCACAGCCTTCAGACCTTGAAACTTTTGGTCACTGATCTCCTCGTCGTTATACTCCTCAAAGATGCACGGCACATCGCGGAACCTCTCAAGAATAGAAAAGAAAGCGGCATCAGAAATCTGATTGAGGTTGGACGATGGAGCTGACGGAACCTCATATAAAGCTCGAATGCTCTGCGCTATCTGCGATTTGCCGGATGAGGTCTGACCTATAAAGAAGATTGCTGTGAAGTTGCCAATGACGGGATAGAGATCCGAGCGGAAACCGCAAAGAATGGAATAGATAATGGCCCACTTGCCATTGTCCTCGATGCGATAGACGCGGTTCATCAGATCTGCCCATTTGGCAAAAGAGATTTGCCTGTTTGACGGCACATCAATGAAGCGAAGGTGGCGATCCTGCTCAAAGATGTCAGAGTCTGAGCGGTCATAAGCATAAATTTCAGAATATGCAGGTGAATAGAACAGGTCACCTCCATGCTCTACCAAACCGAGGTTGTCTACCTTTTTAATTTCAAAATTGCCCTTGTCGTTACGATGGAATATTGCGTTAGACCAAGCGAAGAAGTCCTCTTTCTGTTGGCCAAAAGTGCGCAGCTGGAAGCAGGTCTTGAACTGGTGTGACATCCACGTCCAAATTTTATCGTAATGCTTGATGTTTCCATTTTCGAAGTTGTATGCTCCTTCGTTAACCAGAGCAGCGCGGAAGGTTGCCATGTTCGCGAAAATAGCCGACTTCCACTCTACATATTTCGCCTTGCGAATCTCTGGTGACATAGATGTAATCTTGACAATGCGCTTGTTAAGCTCAGGATCCTTGTCATAAACATGCAAAAGAGGTGTCATGAAGAAATCACAGACGCGTCCATATCCTCCGGAATCATTTTTAAACATGTAGCAAACAGGCTCACCCTTGCTTTTTGACAGTAACGGGTAGAAGCCATAACGCGAAAGCATACGCTTATATTCTTCGCTCTCCTCTACATACTCAGGCAAAGTGTTGCCATCAACATCTGCAACATCATCGAGGTTTTCACGCTCAGCCTCGACCTTGTTCTTAGACCTCTTGCGTGTGATATACGGCTTAACGATATCTTTCAAAGCCTTCTCCGACGGAAGCGAAAGACGCTTTGCCCAATCCTTCATGGATCTTGTGCGTGTCACTTCCGTCGCCTCTGCCATCATCTCAGCGAGACGATCCAAGAAGATGTCCATGACGTTTGTCGTAGGATCCTCCTTTTTAATATACTCTCCGTAGATGTCCACATACCACTGGATGAAGCCCACAGTAGACTCTTCAGTTTCGATGTCAATATTGAAATTTGCCCGGAAGAGAGCTTTAAGAGTTTTTATATCATCGCTTTCAGATTTGTCATTAAACACACAGTCAGGATCATTGACAATAACCGAATTGTCAAGCTGTCGCAACTTCTGCAGATCGCTTTCCTCCGGGCATCCTCTGTAGTAAACAACAGGCCGTGAGCCGACATTCTCCTCGAACTCACGCCACGATGTTGTGAGGCGTATTTTGTCTCGCTCTTTATCATAAATCTCCGATGCCTCTTCAATTCCGCAAAAGCCAGAAACAGGCTGATCTGTCTGCTTAACAGAAGACAAGGAGTGTCTTAGTTTAGGCATGAGCTGATCAGTTGCCATCTTTGTGAGCCGTGAAAGCGACCGCATGTAGTCACTGCGAAGCGTCTCTTCAGGCACATGAGCGATGGTGTCTATGATAGTTTTAAGTCCAGCCTCTCGTCCTGGTTCATCGCCAGCCAGACGATAAAGTTTTTCAAAGAGATAATTGACAAAGCTCATCTCCATGGGGCGAATGGTCTCACGCAACTGTCCTGTGTGTGCCCGGGCGAAATCGTCAGGATCTTGTCCCTCCGGCAACATCACACAACGAACATTCAGCCCCATCTCCAACAGCACAGGAATCTGTGAGATGGCAGCATGTATGCCGGCTTTATCGTCATCATATACAAGAGTAATGTTCTCAGCAAGCGAACGAAGCTTCTTGACCTGCACTTTATCAAGGGCAGAGCCACTCTTGCATATGACGTTTCTCACACCATTTTGTGCAAAAGAGATAACGTCAAATTGTCCCTCGACAAGAAAGATCTTGTTAAACTTTACAATTTCCTGACGAGCTTGATAGAGGCCAAAGAATTCGGCGCCTTTTTTGAAAAGCATTGTCTCTGGCGAGTTGAGATATTTAGCCTTTGCAGAACCAGAAAGGTCTCGGCCTGTGAATCCAATCACACGGCCATATCTGTCAAGGAAGGGGAAGACTACTCGAGAGCGAAAATAGTCCAGGATCTCCCCGTTCTCGCGCTTATAGACCAATCCAGCTTTGAGCAAGGTATCAGGATTATAAAGACGAGAAAGCTCGTCATACATTTGGCGATAAGTCCCCGTTGCACCTACATGAAACTCACGACGAGACCAGTCATTAAGCCCTCGAGATGCAATGTATTTGTCAGCACGGTCGTCAACATGCTTTTCAAACCACTCGTTAGCAGCCTGAAGGACGATGAACAGTTCTTCACGCTCATGCTCACGCTGAACCTCTTCAGGAGTTTGCTCTTCAACCTTTATATCAATATTATATTCAGCTGCAAGTTTCTTAGCAGCTTCGCCATAGCTTATGCCCTCTATTTTCGAAACGAACCAGATAACGTTGCCATGTTCGCCACAGCCGAAGCACTTGAAAATTCGTTTCGATGGTGACACACACATCGATGCTGTCTTCTCATCATGGAAAGGGCAACATCCAAAATAGTTAACACCGCTTCTCCGCAGCGTCACAGACTTTGAGACGACATCCACGATAGGGACGCTGTCTAAAATTTTATTAATGTCTGTATCGGATATTCTCATGTCAGATCAAAATAATAGTGTAGTAATAATCACAAATCCTCGAACAAATCGAGTTGCCTACTTTGCATAAACTTTATCAGCTCGTCGCGGGTAAGGCGAAGATGGCGTGCTACAGCAGCCATCTCCTCATTAGTGGCTTGTCTGTAGCCTTGCCATATCTGCTGAAACTTAACTTGACTAATCTTGACAGCTTGATAAAACTCGCGTGTAGGATGGAAATAAGCGGCATCTATTTTTATTGAAACCATCTCACGCATAAGATTGCGCTTAACCTGTTGGTGTCGTGAAATACCATGTCGGAACATATATAACTTAACAGACAGTTCGCTCCGAACCAATCTTGCAGCGAGCTCACCAACTGACATTTTAGTCGAGTTCTGCCTTACAAAAGCAATTTCTGCCTTTGTCCAGGGCCTAATAGTGGTTTGTTTTACTTCCATATTCTATCAAAAACTCTAACCAGCTCTTATTTAGCCCTGGTTGTAGCCACTTTAAGACTATAAATTCATCATAAGTCATCCAATTATTTTTTGTGAAAAGAACGTAATTTTGCATCTCTAATCGCTCTTTTGCTCCTAAATCAAGACATCGACGCTTATCCAGTTCTCTTAATGCTTCACGAACTATTCCTAATATTCTAAATAAATCTAGGCCGTACTTATCCACAACAACACAGGAGACGACTTCACCTGGAATATATTCGCAAACCCCATTGTAACCTTTTTTCTTAAGGTGCCTGTCAAGCATATCAACAAAGCCCAACCTGTTGCACTTAAACGGGCAATCCACAACAGTTATCGACATTCCATCAACTACCTTCTGTCTCACGATTACAAAAAAATCGCCATCATGTAATAAAACGCCTCTAAAAGGCTTCTTAACATTTTCCATATTTATCTTCCTTTTACAACATATTTCTAACACATAAATCTAACATTAGCCTTCACTAATATTCCATATATCGCACGGATTAACGCCGTATTTTTGAAAAATCAATTCGATATTTTCCTTCAAAAAAGCAGGAATATTAACAATATCCTTCTTCTTTCTATAGAAGTCGCTATCGAATTTAATTCCCAAAACCTCCTTAATATCAGCTCTAACAGCAGCAGCATCGGATTTTTTTACATTTCCATAGCCTTTACTGAAAGAATAGTGGACTTTTTTTCTTGCCATTATAGAAATATTTACTATATTTGATGTATAAATTCGTTGTACTGTGTGCAAAGGTATTCAATATTTCTAACACAAACACGAATTATATTAGAAATATCGAACACTTAAATATTATTAACATATGGCTGAGAAATCAGATTATATTCTTCGCATTATCGAGGCAGGTAATTTATTGGGGTTATCCTCGAGGCAAATGACAAGTTTGTGCGGTGTCAAGAAAAACGTTCTGTCATCGCAACAAAAAGACGTGACAACAAAATTGCTCGTCCCACTTCTGAAGGCATTTCCCCAGATCAACCCTTATTATATCCTCCTGAATGAGGGTACACCACTAATCGATGAGAAGTTTGTCAACGAAGGAATGATAGGCCGTTATATATTGCAGGCCTTCTCAGAACTTCAAGTGGAAGTGCGCCAATTAATTCAAGAAAACACCACTCTCAAGGCGAAATTAGAAAAATTGCAAAACGCAGACGGCAAGAAAAAGAAGCGTTGCTCTAAAACAAAGCCTGCTGAAACTGCAGAAAATGAGACGGTTAAGTAGTTTAGGAACAAAGTCCAGACTCTACTATTATGATAAATAGAGTCGGACTATTTTCGGAATTTTTGGTAAAAAACGAGATTCGAGGACTCCGATAAACACAAGGTTTGCACTTCAAAAAACATGGCTGCGTCACTCGCCTCATCCCGACAATTCGGGGGTTAAGACGTTGATTTACAGCGTTTTAACCCTTG
>JAXJBE010000226.1:0-17761 GCA_036303125.1 Bacteroidaceae bacterium | reverse complement strand
CTTGTTGTATTTCGCCTCCTGACACGCAGTCTATGCCGAGACCGGCTTCGTTGATGACGCTGAGCACCTTGAGGTTGGCGTTCGCTTTGACGGCATAATGTACGTGGTAGTTGGGATATTTCTGAGTTTCAGTGTTGATGGCGCTGAGTGTCTTTCGCAGCAGGTCGGTGTCGTAGTAGTAGAATGGAGTCTTAACCTGTGCAAGCTTGCCTGTGTTGAATGTGGTGGACATACTTGTGGCGGCGTTTAATAGAATTAGTTATCTTGTTTTATTGTGGGGCAATCCCGTTGTGTGTGTGTTGTATGGGTATGTTCGGCAAGGCGATTGCATCTTGATTATGCTTTTCTTGCCGAACATACTTTGTTGGTGTGTGTGCTTAGCTGAAGAGTCCATCAGAGAGAGATTGGAGTGCTCTCTGCTTGTCATTTGCCGAGATGAGGAAGGAAATGTTGTGGTCTGACCCTCCGTATGAAATCATTCGGACTGGCACGTCCTTGAGGGCTTCTGTGGCCTTGCTTTCAAATCCGATATTGTCAGACTGCAGGTCGCCTACTACGCAGATGATGCACATGTCGTGGTCTACCTGCACGTGGCCAAACTTCTTCAGCTCATCTATGATGGTGTTGAGATTGGCTGTGTTGTCTATAGATACGCTGACTCCAACCTCTGAGGTTGTTATCATGTCAATGGATGTCTTGTATGTCTCGAAAATCTCAAACACCTTGCGCAGGAAACCATAGGCGAGGAGCATGCGTGAGGAAGTGATGCGTATGGCCGTGATGTTGTCTTTGGCTGCAACAGCCTTTATCTTGCCGTGCTCAGTCTCATTGCTGATTATGGTGCCTGGCGCTGTGGGGTCCATGGTGTTGAGCAGCTTGACAGGTATGCCTGCATATTTAGCTGGCTGAATGCATGTGGGGTGGAGGATCTTGGCTCCGAAGTATGCGAGTTCGGCCGCTTCTTCAAAGTGGAGGTGGTTGACAGGAGATGTGTTCTTGACGAATCGAGGGTCATTGTTGTGCATGCCGTCGATGTCTGTCCATATCTGTATCTCTGATGCTCCGACGGCCGCTCCGATGAGTGACGCGCTGTAGTCTGAGCCGCCTCGCTGGAGGTTGTCTATCTCTCCGTAGGCATTGCGGCAGATGAATCCCTGTGTGATGTATATTTCCTTGCCTGCGACTGAGTTGAGCTGCTCGGTGAGTTTCTCGCGGATGTATTCGATGTCCGGCTCTGAGTTTTTGTCTGTGCGCATGAACTCAAGGGCTGGGATGAGGACAGCGTTGTAACCCTGTTCGAGCAGGTAGTTGGTGACCATGTTGGTGGAGATGATTTCTCCCTGTCCTACAATAATCTTTTCTTCAAACATGGTGAAGATGCCCTTGGTGAAGGAGCGGAGATAGTTGAACTCTTCCTTGAGGAAGGCAAGAGTCTGCTGCTTCATGCTGTCAGTGGTGTAGAGCTCGTCTACATGCTTGCGGTATTTCTTTTCGAGCGCGTTGATGGTCTCGTTGGCTCCTTCTGGATTTTTCTTATAGAGATAGTCTGATATCTCTATGAGGGAGTTGGTTGTGCCTGACATAGCGGAGAGAACTACAATCTTTTGCTCTCCGTCGGTGATGAGTTTTACGACATCCTTCATGCGTTGAGGGGTGCCTACGGATGTCCCGCCAAACTTCAGTACTTTCATTGCTTATATGTGTTGTTTAATTTGTGACTTGGATCAGTTCTTCATATCTCAAGTAAGAGTGGGTGAATGGAAGAGGCTGTGCGTCATACCGCATTCTTTTGTTCTTGCCGAGGACTATTTTATCTCTACCAGCTTGTGGTTTTCGCACTTCAGCTGTCTGCCCGGATACATCTCGAGCAGTTGCATGTTGTGTGTGATGATGATGACAGTGCTTCCCGCCTTGCGTATCTGCAGAAGGAGTTCGGTGATTTGCTTGCCTGTCTCGTGGTCGAGGTTGCCTGTTGGTTCGTCAGCCAAGATGAGTTTCGGGCTGTTGAGTATGGCTCGTGCGATGACGATACGTTGCTGTTCGCCTCCTGAGAGTTCTGACGGCATCTTGTAACCTTTAGTAGACATGCCGACAAGTTGGAGCACATCGCTGATGCGCTGGTCTATGTCCACCTTGTTTTTCCATCCTGTGGCTTTGAGAACGAATCGGAGGTTGGCATCGACGCTGCGGTCGGTGAGGAGCTGAAAGTCCTGGAATATGATGCCAAGTTTCTTGCGCAGTTCGGGAAGGTGAGATAATTTGAGTGTCCTAAGGTCATATCCCATGACGTTGGCCTCCCCTTCGTGTATGGGCACTTCGCCATATAGAGTCTTGAGCAGCGAGCTCTTGCCCGTGCCGACTTTGCCTGTGATGTATATGAATTCGCCTTCTTCCACTTCGAGATTGACATTGCTGAGCACGAGTTGTTCCTCTTGGTAGACGTTGACGTTCTTGTAGTCAATGAGTTTCATTAGTGCTTATGCCAATTTGGATCGTGACGTTCTGCCAGCTCGGCAGCGAGGTCTTCGATGGTAAGTCCTTTGGATGTGAGTAGCACGATGAGGTGATAGAGCATGTCTGATGCCTCGTAGACAAGACGCTCGTTGTTGTCAGCGACTGCTTCGATGACAGCTTCGAGGGCTTCTTCGCCCACTTTCTGCGCCATGCGGTGACATCCGTCGCGGAAGAGTGATGTGGTGTAGCTGCCTTCTGGCATCTCCTGGTGTCTCTTCTCAATGAATCTCTGGAGATCAGTGAGAAACATGATGGGGTTGTCATTCTTCTCGTTCCAGCATGTGTCTGCGCCCGTGTGGCATACGGGACCTGTGGGATTGGCCTTTATGAGGAGTGTGTCCTTGTCGCAGTCATTGAGTATCTCGACCACGTTGAGGTAATTGCCGCTTGTCTCTCCCTTTGTCCAGAGAGTGTTGCGTGTGCGACTATAGAAGGTTACTTTGCCTGTTTCTAATGTCTTATTGTATGCTTCTTCGTTCATGAATCCGAGCATGAGCACTTTGAGAGTCTTGGCATCCTGCACGATGGCCGGGACGAGACCGTTCATTTTATTGAAATCGATTTCCATTATATAGTATATATTGTGTATTGAGTATTGGTTGTGGCTTGGGAGCCCTCGGGGAGGTGAGCTTCAGGGATGGCCAAGTCCCCATTGCTGTCTTTCGCAGACATCCGTGCCCCTGTGAAATCAGAGCCGGACGTTGATGCCGTTCTCGGCAAGGTAGCGTTTGAGCTCTGGTATAGGTATTTCTCCAAAGTGGAACACGCTGGCAGCGAGAGCGGCATCACTGTGTCCGTTGGCGAAGGTGTTGAGGAAATGCTCCTTGCATCCTGCTCCTCCTGATGCAATGACCGGGATTGTGAGCATGTCGGTAAGTTTGCGCAGGGCCGCGTCGGCAAATCCGTTCTTCACTCCATCGTGGTTCATTGATGTGAACAGTATCTCCCCAGCTCCTCTGTCGTTGACTTCTTTCGCCCAGTCAAAGAGTCTGCGCTCAGTCGGCACCCTGCCGCCGTTGATGTGGCATATCCACTCTCCGTCAATGTTAGGGTCTCCATTGTCATGTGTGGTGTCGTTGACGCATTTCGCGTCAATGGCCACCACGCAGACCTGGCTGCCGAAGTGTGAGGCTATCTCGTCAATAAGGTCAGGCGTGCGGAGTGCTGCAGAGTTTATGCTTACTTTGTCAGCTCCAGCATTGAGCAGCCGATCGACATCGCTGAGTTCGTTGATGCCTCCTCCGACGGTGAATGGGATGTTTATCTCCTGCGCTATGCGCTTGACGAGTTCAGTAAATGTCTTTCGTCCCTCATGTGAGGCTGTGATGTCGAGATAGACGAGTTCGTCAGCTCCCTGCGCGCTGTAGGCCTTGCCGAGTGCGATGGGGTCTCCAGCCTGGCGCAGATTAAGGAAGTTTGTGCCTTTGACGGTTTGTCCGTCTTTGATGTCGAGGCAAGGTATTATGCGTTTAGCCAACATATTTCTCCAATTCTTCAAGTGTTATTTTCCCTTCGTAAATGGCCTTGCCGAAGACCACGGCCGGGATGCCGGCGTCGTTCAGCCTGTCTATATCTTCTATGCAGCTGACACCTCCGCTGGCGATGAGATACATGTCAGGAAACTCTGTCATGATTTCTTCGTAGAGTTGCAGCGAAGGACCTTGCAGCATTCCATCTCGGCTGATGTCGGTGCAGAGGACATTGTCCACTCCCTTCTTGACGTATTTTTTCAGGAAAGGCATAAGTTCGTCCTTTCCTTCTTCTTTCCATCCGTTGATGCTGATGAGCCCATTTTTGACATCAGCCCCAAGGATAATCTTGTTGTCATTGTATTTTTCGAGCCATAAAGCGAAAAGGTCTGGCTTCTTTACGGCCACACTGCCTATAGTCACCATTGTGGCTCCGCTGGCGAAGGCTATGTCGATGTCTCTGTCTGACTTGATACCTCCTCCGAAGTCGATGACGAGGCTGGTGTGGTCGGCTATCTTCTCGATGGTTTTGTAGTTGACGATATGTTGCGAACGCGCTCCGTCGAGGTCCACCGTGTGCAGGCGTGTGATGCCATGTGCCTCAAACATCTTGGCCACTTCCACGGGGTCTTCGTTATATATCTTTTTTGTGTCATAGTCCCCTTGGGTCAGACGCACGCATTTGCCGTCGATGATATCTATGGCAGGAATAATGTCTATCATTTTGATGAGTGTATGGTTTGAGGAAAGGGTAGAAGTGAGCCATTTGTAGCTTCTTTGCGGCCTGCTCTCTATCCTTTCAACTCGATGAAGTTACGCAATATTTTCTCTCCCACCTCGCCGCTTTTCTCAGGATGGAACTGTGTGGCATAGAAATTATCCTTGTGGAGTGCAGAAGAGTAGGGCTGTATGTAGTCAGTTTGTGCAATGGTGTATGAGCATAGTGGGGCGTAGAAGCTGTGGATGAAATAGACAAACTCGGGTTTGTCAAATCCCAGGAAAAGAGGAGATGTGGCGTTCTCTATTGTGTTCCATCCCATTTGGGGCACCTTATCTTGATGTTTCTCCGGCATGAATTTCTTGACGTCCACATCGAATATGCCCAGACAGTCAGTGTCATATTCTTCGCTATGCTTGCACAGTAGTTGCATGCCGATGCAGATGCCAAGTACAGGTTGCGTGAGGCTGGTGATAACCTGGTCAAGTTTGTGTGCCTTGAGGTAGGCCATGGTGCTCTTAGCTTCTCCCTGTCCAGGGAAGATGACACGGTCAGACGCTGTGATGATATCGGGATTGTCTGTCACAATGGGGGTGAATCCCATGCGCTTGACAGCGTTCTCGACAGAACCTATGTTGCCTGCGTTATATTTTATTATGGCTATGTTCATCGTTGCTTTTAGTTGCTTATTGAGTAGCTTGTTAGCAGTCCGTTATGTGGCTTTAATGTAGCTTTCTTATGTATTTGGAATGCAAAGGTAGCTTTTTTTTGCGAATCGAGCACATTATTTCTAAATAAAAGGAATCTTGGGTGATAAAATGTTGGCTTTTCGCCTTATCTGCTTGCAAAAAAGACATAATGAAGCGCAAGCATCTACCATTAGGGTTGTTGCTTGCGCTTATTGTCAAGAAGTGTGGCGTGCCTTGTGGTTTGCTTGCGCCTTTATGGTGTGACTGTAGATAAATACAACGGGTTGACCTGTTTCTCTTCTACTGTATGGTGACCTTTTCAGTTTTGACTTTCACTTGGTATGAGAAGTTCCAGAGGTTTGCGTTGACGGAAAATCTGTCAAGTCCTATCTGTGAAGGCGATTTGATGCCAAGTGAATCGAAGTAGTGTGTGTTGAGCTGGTACAGGCGGTCGGTGAAGGAAGAGAGCGATGGGGTTGCCTTTATTGCTTTGTCAAAACGTTCCACTGCCTGTGTGTTGCAAAGGATGACGGCATACTCAACAGAGTTGATGTCAGTTTCTGCTGACTCCGTGAAGTAATATCCGCTGATTCCGACAGAGTCGATGCATGCGCGGATGATTGAGTCGTATGTTGCATCAGCTAAATCTGAATAGACGATGCTGTCTTTGTTGACATAGTAGGTGCAGCTGGCCTCAGCGTGGTTGTCATCATCGCAGGAGACAAAAACCGCAGCAAAAAGAAGGGTTGTTGTAATGGTTGCTAAGATTCTCTTCATTTTAAAGGTTTGTTGATAAATGATTTATTTGTAATAATGATTTATTTGCAATATGGCTTGATGCTGTTTGGCGATAGCAGAACGTGACATTCATTGCCATAATGGAGGCAAGCAGACTATGACATGTTTCCGCTGGCTTGAACTAATTGCGATGCAAATTAAATACTTTTCTTGCAGATGGAGCCCCATTTATATTTATTTAAGACTGTAAAATTACTATTAGGACACTAATTTGTTCTTTGTGATTATTTTGAGACATGCACTTGCCAAGCAGGCTGCATTTGCCATCTTGGATGCCCACATGCATTCTTAGTCTTGTATGCTTGACTCCATTTAAGCATGGATGACATGTTAATACGGTATGTTAAAATAACAATTATACTAACACGTGTTAATGCGCAAACCATCTCTGTTAAACAAAATGAAAGAATCGAAGTTTTTTAAGAAAATGTTTTGTTATTACGTGAAAATGCAGTTATTTTGCCGTCGATTTAAGATAAAGACCCTTGAAAAGGTTGAAAAGAACAAAAGTATGGATAACTCTTGATACACACCCAATCGGATTCTCATACTGCTTTTTAAATTAAACAAATCACAACTAAGGAAAGCTGAACAACAGAGAACATCAACATAGTATTAACTAAAAAAGCGAAAATAACAACATGAACATGAAACAGTCAACAAAACGATTTTATGGCACACTCGCTTGTGTCGCTTTCTTTTCCGGCTTGACCGGAGCGTTTGCTTACTCGCTCACCCAGCAGAACAAAAGCGAAGCCGAGCAGGCTGAGCAGGTGGCAGCAGAAGGAATGATGAAACTATCAAATGCAGCGGTGCCAGCAGGGCAGCCCGTCGACCTCACTGAGGCGGCAGAAAAAGCCTGCAACGCTGTAGTATATATAAAATGTGTGCAGACAAGCAAGACACAGATTGTCGAGTACACAAGTCCGTTTGAAGATTTCTTTGGCGACTTCTTTGGCAGAGGAGGTGGCACGCAGCGGCGCCAGATGCAGACCCCGAAGAGAGAGTCAGCAGGATCGGGAGTCATCATCTCAGAAGATGGATATATAGTCACTAACAACCACGTGGTGGAGCATGCTGACGAGATTACCATCACTCTCAACGACAACCGCGAATTCACGGCACGAGTCGTCGGTCTGGATGCCGACACCGACCTCGCCCTCTTGAAAGTGGAGGCCAACGGGCTGCCAGCCATCATCGTAGGCGATTCTGACAAACTGAAGGTTGGTGAGTGGGTGCTTGCAGTGGGCAATCCCTTCAATCTCACTTCCACCGTCACAGCAGGCATCGTCTCAGCCAAGGCACGCAATCTAGGTGCGACGAAAAACGGCATAGAGTCATTTATCCAGACAGATGCCGCCATCAACCAAGGCAACTCCGGCGGCGCTCTTGTCAACACACGCGGCGAACTCGTCGGCATCAACGCCATGCTTTATTCGCAGACAGGCTCGTTCACAGGCTATGGATTTGCCATCCCAACAACCATCATGAAAAAAGTAGTGGGCGACCTCAAGTCATACGGCACAGTGCAGCGCGCTATGCTTGGCATCAGCGGCATGACGCTCCATGACTATGTTGACGCAAAGAAGCGCGAAGACAGTTCATATCAGCCAGACTTCGGCACGGTAGACGGTGTTTATGTGGCAGAGGTCGTTAACGAAGGTGCGGCGGCAGAAGCAGGTTTGAAGGAAGGCGATGTCATTACAGCCCTCGGCAACCGCAAGATAACAAAGATGTCAGAACTTCAAGAAGCTACCACTCAGTATGTTCCTGGCGACAAGGCACAGGTGAAGATTATGCGCGAGAAGAAGGAAAAGACACTCACCATTACTTTCCGCAATGCCAAGGGCAATACCAATGTGGTCAAGGCTCAGACGATAGATGTGCTCGGAGCTGAATTTGCCGCGCTGACGCCCAATCAGAAGACAACCTTCAACATGCGCTATGGAGTCCAGGTGAAGAAACTTAAGTCCGGTCTTCTCAAGGACGCAGGCATGCCAGAAGGCTTCATCATCCTGCGCATCAACAACAAGAATATTGGAAGTGTGTCAGACATAGAGCAGGTTTTCCGCGGAGCACAGTCGAGCGATGACCAGACCATGTGGATATGGGGCAAGACGCCAGCAGGGCGACAGATGTCATTCGCTGTGTCGTTGGGCGAATAGATGCTCCAGCAGAAGCTAATCACAGTTGAGTAAATGTTAAAAGCGAGGGATTCGATGAAAATATTTGTCGAATCCCTTGTTCATGTCGTAGCAATGCCGTAACTTTGCCAATAGAAAAAGAAAAGAGGTCTCAGGGCATGTTTTGACAAACCAAAGAAGAAGTTCGAAGGCCGAACATTGGTGAGAGACAAAGACAAGTTAGCCACAGACCATCCAACCCATAGCGGGGGTACAGGATCGATTGGGATACTCATCAAATTATTACTTGAAACCGAGATGATTTACCGCACCAATGGCGTGCCACAGGATAAATTCTCATGATTGTTTATTTAGCCAAGTGTGGATTACAAAGGACGGCAAATGCTCAAATCTTATCACATCGGAGTTTCATCACATCTCCTCCCCGCTCCAAAAAGGGTGGACGTGCTCAAGATACATAGCGCGTCCACCCTTATTATTTGTACGTCTGTGATATACGGGGCGGTGAGTCTTGTCATCTCCTCATGGCTTCCACCATGTAAGGGTTGTATTGCTTCTCAAAGCCGATAGTGGTCTCCGGGCCGTGGCCACAATATACCCTGGTGTCATCAGGAAGGGTGGACAGCAGCTTCAGACTCTTCATCATGTCCTCCATGCTGCCTCCTTCGAGGTCTGTTCGGCCGCAGCTGCCCCGGAACAAAGTGTCGCCAGAGAAAAGCACTCCATCCTTTTCGGAATAGAAGCATGCGCTGCCAGGAGAATGTCCGGGAGTAGCTATGACGCTGAAAGTCGTGCAGCCGAAGATGAGCTCCTCTCCTTCATGAAGAGGTGCGCCAAGCTGGGGGAATGGCTCATGCTGTATGCTCATTCCCATGACAGACATAATCTGCTCGTCCATTTTGCTGTAGAGCGTCCTGTCGCCGGGGAGAGCCTTAGCCTTATGATGGAAGTCACGCGTGAAATACCCGTTTCCCCACACATGGTCAAAATGAAGATGGGTGTTGAGCAGATGTATGATGTCAAGGCTGTCGATTGCAAAATATTTGCGCAGCTGCTGCCACTCGCTCTCGTTTGAGCAGCCGCAGTCGATGACGGCCGCATATTCCTGCCCACCGTTGACGACATAGCAGTTTACGCCGAGAGGGTTGAACGTGAATTGTTGGATAATCATGGGTCTCGTGTTAAGGAGGTGTTAAGTAGGTGTTCAAAATTATCTTTATTATGCAATGCCTGGCTGTTAGAAGAAATGCCTGACTGTTAGACGATTTTGAACTTCATTTACTGGTAATAGTTACGTGCACGACCTTTTTTGTCTTGAAATATTCTTCTTCGAAGTAATCGCTCAGCGGCCATACGGTAGCAATATTGCGCATTGAGGCAATCTCTCCGTCGAGTTCTCCGCCCTTGAGAGCTATGATGCCATTGGGCAGGGCATTGTGCTGCTGGCGAGAGATATTCTTGCGCGCTACTTTGATGAGGTCAACCATAGGCATGACTGCTCTTGTGACGACAAAGTCATACTGCTCCTTGATTTCCTCCGCACGTGCATGAGAGAATCTGACATTCTTCAGACCGACAGCCTGTGCCACTTCCTGAGCCACTCTCACCTTCTTGCCTATGCTGTCGACGAGGTGGAAACTCACATTAGGGAAGAGGATGGCAAGCGGTATGCCTGGGAAACCGCCGCCTGTGCCGAGATCCATGATGGAGGTGCCATCTTGGAAGTTGATGAGCTTGGCAATGCCAAGAGAGTGGAGGACATGGTGCTCGTAGAGGTTCTGGATGTCCTTGCGTGAGATGACATTGATTTTTGAGTTCCAGTCATTGTACAGAACTTCAAGCTGAGCAAATTGCCCGGCTTGAAGTTCTGTGATGTTTGGGAAGTATCTTGTTATTATGTCCATGCTTCTGTTTGTGGATGAGAGTATGGGTAGGATGTAGGTCTACTGGTGCTGGTCGCGCAAGAGGTCATTGACGGTCTTGACCGGATTGAATGTACCGAGCGGCACATCGACGAAGATGGTGTTCCAGTCGCTCATTGCTCCATTCCAGAGGCCTGGGAGCTCAAGAGCCTTAAGCTCCTTGCCGTCCTTGCTCTTGCTGGAGATAAATCCTGTCTGCGGGTCAACATGCTTGGTGAGGTCAAACTTCTCCCCCTTGTAGTTCTTGGTAGCGCAGACGAGGTCTACCGGATTGAAGTGAGTGCCGTTTTTGAACATCTCCATATACTCTGCGTTGGCCGTGTCTATCTGGCTACTCTCGAGTATCTGCAGGCTGACGGTGTTGTCTGGGTTGTAGGCGAGGAACGGTCCTCCTCCTGGTTCGCCAACGTTCTTCACCATGCCGCAGACGCGCATCGGGCGGTTGAGCTTATTCTTGAGATAGATGGCGAGCTCGGCATCTTCGAGTTCCTTGAGTTCAGGATTGCGGCATGAAAGTTCATCGCGCAGGAAACGGATAATCTCTTCGAGCTGAGCGTGTGTGTAGACTCCACTGTCAAGGAGGCGAAGATAGTCAAAAGCCTTTTGCTGTTTGCTGACAAGTATGCCAGCTATGAGCTTCTTATATTCTGTTGTTTCAGGCTTGAGGCGGTCTGGCACCACGTTGTCAATGTTCTTGATGAATATGATGTCCGCGTCGAGATCATTCAGATTCTCTATGAGCGCGCCGTGGCCTCCTGGGCGAAAGAGTATCTTGCCGTCCTTGCCGCGGAATGGCGTGTTGTCCGGATTGGCGGCAACGGTGTCGGTGCAGGCCTTCTGCTCTGAGAAGGAGACTGAATATATCACTCCGTACTCAGCCTCATATTTTGGCAACACTTTATCGACGAGAGCCTCGAAGAGGGGACGGTGCTCCGGGCTGACGGTGAAGTGGACGTATACGGTGCTAGTCTTGCTTGCGGCATAGAGCGCACCCTCCACGAGGTGCTCCTCCACTGGAGTGCGCGCCCCGTCCTCATATTTGTGAAACTTCAGCAGTCCCTTGGGCAATTTGCCGTAGGAGAGCCCCTCCTCGTTGAGGAGTGTGGCGATGGCAGTCTTCGTTGAGTCGTCACCACCGTTCTTGGTCATGGCAGCCCTGAGGTCGTCTATGAACGCGAACTTGCTGAGGTTGTCCTCAAATTTCTTGATGAAGTCAGTCTTCTCCTCCGTGTCGAGATACTCGAAGAGATTCTTAAACATTCGGCTTGCTGCGCCAGATGCGGGGACAAACTTCAACACTTTGCCTTTGCCGTTGAGGTAAGCGTCCCATACGCTGAGATATTGTTTCTTCTCCTCCTCGCTTGGCACGGTGATGCCGTTGCCGGGCGATGCGGCTCCAGCCAGTCTGAGCCATGGGAATCCTGTTTTGAAACACTCCAGCTGCGCATTGAGCTTCTCTTCTGAGATGCCTTTCTTTGCGAGAAAATCTTTGTCTTCTTGTGTAAGCATGGTTATGATGGTTTTTAAATCAAAAAAAGAGTCGACTAAATGTCTGGATAGGTAATTGTCCTTCCCGAGTGAAAATTTCTTTCAAAGATAAGCAGAATAAGCGAAATCAGCAAGCATTTTGTCATTTAACCGTGACTTTTCCTTGAATTATTCACACAACAAGCGTTTATTGCAATAAAATGCACTAACTTTGTACTGCGAAAAGCAATACAACGAGTTGAGCGGTCGCAACCCCCGTTGCGGCACTCCTGCGATACAAATATTCACCAACTATAACAGCATGCGTATGGAAGAAATTGCAACTATCAATGAATATGAGAGAGATGAACTGCTTACCACTGTCAAGAAGTTGCAAGCCAAGATAGGCGATGTGCTCAATCCTGACGATTTCCGCAAAGTCAAGGACATTCTGCTCCGAGCCGTAGCGACCGACGCGCTGCGACGAGACCAATTCGGTCTTAACCCCATCCTCTTCGACCTCCAGACAGCTCTCATCACTGTTGAGGAGATAGGGCTCAACCGTGCCTCGGTTATGAGCATCATGTTGCAGGGCTGCGTGCGAGTCGGAGTCATAAGCATTGACAATGTCAGCCATGAGTTTGGCGATGAAGTTGCCCACATAATCAAGGGCCTGATCAGGGTCAACGAACTTTACGCGAAGAATCCATCCATCGAGACAGAAAACTTCCGCGACCTCCTGCTCTCCTTTGCAGAAGACATGCGCGTCATCTTCATCATCATCGCCGGCCGCGTCAATCTCATGAGGCAAATCAAGGAGCGCGGCAGCGAGGACGAGCGCATACGCGTGGCCACCGAAGCAGCCCACCTCTATGCTCCCTTGGCCCATAAGCTCGGCCTCTACCTCATCAAGCGCGAACTGGAAGACCTCTCGCTGAAGTATCTTGAGCCTGACGTATATTATATGATTAAAGAGAAGCTCAGCGCGACACGCAAAGCGCGTGACCTCTACATATCCAACTTCATCAGGCCCATTGAAGAGAAGCTCCAGGAAGCAGGGCTCAAGTTCCATATCAAGGGGCGCACCAAGTCCATCCATTCCATCTGGCAGAAGATGAAGAAGCAGAAGTGCAAGTTTGAAGGCATCTACGACCTCTTCGCCATCCGCATCATCCTCGACTCAGCCCCAGACAAGGAGAAACAAGACTGCTGGCAGGTCTTCAGCATCGTCACCGACATGTACCGCCCCAATCCGAAGCGTCTGCGCGATTGGCTTTCCGTGCCCAAGAGCAATGGCTACGAGTCTCTCCACATCACCGTCATGGGACCCGAAGGCAAATGGGTCGAGATACAGATACGCACAGAGCGCATGGACGAGATAGCGGAGCGAGGTCTGGCAGCCCACTGGCGATACAAGGGCGTCAAAGATAGCGGTGCCAAACTCGAAGAATGGCTGAAGGACATACGCCTCGCTCTTGAGACACAGACGGAGAGCGACGAGAATCTTGTCGACCGCTTCAAGGTGGACCTCTATAGCGACGAGGTCTTTGTCTTCACCCCCAAGGGCGACCTGTTCAAACTGCCCAAAGGAGCCACCATCCTCGACTTCGCCTTCATGGTGCACACCACTGTCGGCTCACATTGCACAGGCGGCAAGGTCAACGGCAAGAACGCCCACATACGCACCAAACTCCAGAGCGGCGACCAAGTGGAGATACTCACTTCCACCAAGCAGATGCCCAAGCGCGATTGGCTCAACATCGCTGTCACCACCAAGGCGCGCACCAAGATACGCCAGTCGCTCAACGAACAGGAAATGAAGGTGTCCACCTTTGCCAAGGAGACACTCGAACGCAAGTTCAAGAACCGCAAGATAGAGCCTGACGAATCAGTCATGATGCGTCTTGTCAAGAAACTTGGCTACAAGCACGTCCTTGAGTTCTATAAAGCCATAGCAGAGGACATACTCGATGTCAACAGCGTCATCGAGCAATATGAAGAAATCGTGGAGCGCGACAACAACCCCAGCGCTTTCTCCTCCGAACAGCGCAGCGCAGACGGCTACAACAAGACAGGCAGCGAAGAGATGGCGCGCGAGAGCCAGGATGTGCTCATCCTCGACAACAACCTCAAGGGCGTTGAGTACAGCCTTGCCAAGTGCTGCAACCCCATCTATGGCGACGATGTCTTCGGCTTTGTCACAGTCAACCGCGGCATCAAGGTTCACCGCACGGACTGCCCCAACGCTGTTCTGCTCCAAGACCGCCTCGGCTACCGAGTGCTCCGGGCACGCTGGGCTGGCAAGGGGTCTAAGCAGTATACCGTCACACTCTACGTCGTTGGCCATGACGACATAGGCATCGTCAACAACATCACCTCTGTCATCAACAAGGAGAAGAATGTCATGTTGCGCAGCATCTCCATCTCCTCCTCCGAAGATGGCCTCTTCTCCGGCTCACTCACAGTCATGATAAACGATCAGAACCAGCTCACGCAGCTCATCAAGATGATAAAGACGGTGAAGGGAGTGAAGAATGTGACAAGGTGACACGTATAATATCCCTAAAGCACAATCGGCATGAAGGTATCACTCATCCTCGTAGGCAAGACCGCCAACAAGCATTTTGTCGAACTCATCGACGACTATTCCTCACGCGTCAAGCACTACATAGGGTTTGACCCCATCATTATCCCCGAACTCAAGAACACCAAAAACCTCTCCCCCGACCAGCTGAAACAGCTTGAAGGCGAACTCATCCTGCGCCAGCTGCAACCGGGTGACAGGGTAGTGCTCCTTGATGAGCGAGGCAAGGAGATGCGCAGCATAGAGTTCTCGTCTTATTTGGAAAACAAGATGCACACAGTCAGCAAGCGTCTTGTCTTCGTCATAGGCGGTCCATACGGGTTCTCTCCCGATGTATATGAGCGGGCCGACGAGAAGCTCTCGCTTTCCAAGATGACCTTCTCCCACCAGATGATACGCCTCATCTTCATCGAACAGCTTTACCGCGCCATGACCATCATGAGGGGAGAACCCTATCATCACGAATGAATGCTCACTATTCGAATTACATAAAATCGGCCCGTGCAGAATCTCCTTCGCACAGGCCGATTTTCATCTTTCCGTCAAATTCTCCGTGTATTCCGTCCAATTCTCCGTGTGATGCTTGTCATTCCTTCCGGACTTCCCCTCCGACATATTGATAACATCCTGCGTCAGGCTTGTCTTCGCGAGGGTTGCCATCCATGTCAGTAGGGTAGAGACGTGAATATTCCGTGCTTCCCTTCCCCCGAGCGGTGCTGAGACTGTCGAGACGGAAATCATATATAAAGGCATGAGTGTCAAACGTGCGGAAGTTCGTCTGCTGGTATTTCAGCGAGTCCTTATGGTCTGTTACACATGAATCAAAGAACTTTTCGTCCTTCAAGTCAGTGAGAAGCACGCAGTTATGAAAGTTTACATTAAGCTCTTCTTTATCCCCTTTGTAAAAGGCATAGACCTCATCTTTCGAATATCCTGTGACGAAACAGTTGTAGAACTGAGATTGCTCAATGGGGTGCATCACGGGGTCGCCGTCCTCTCCATCCTCGCCTGAAGAGATGAAATCATATATGGCCAGGCCGCATCCCCTGTTGGCAGACCATGGGTAGAACTGTCCGATGGTGCAATGATAGAACTGCGTGTTCCCACCCACGATGTTGACACAGTCATATTTACAGTTTGTTATCTGCGAATTGGCCACCGTTGCATTGCAGTCTTCGAGCCGGAGCCCATAGCCGCCCATGTTGTGGATGACCGTGTTGGTAATGGTCAGCAAGTCTTTGACCTGCTTGCACTCTATGCCCCCGCTGCCGCTGTGTATGTCAGCATAGTCAATGTTGATTCCGCAGCTTGAGGGCATGAACATGATGCCGCCCCATTGATTGTTCAGCCTGTCGTAGGGCAGATAGCTGAACATCCAGTCGAGCCTGTCGCCGCGGAAAGTGACAGGATTGTCTTTAGTGCCCCTCACTTTGAGCGAGCCGCGCACCACCAGGTTGGCGCCATTGTGGAAATAGAGCGTCGTGCCCTCCTCCATGGTCAGAGTGGCATTCTCAGCCACCACAAGGCTGTCGAAGACCACAAGGGGAAGCCCCACACTCGTCAGCGTCGTGTCCCGTGTCAGCGTATAGCCCTGCTTCGCCTCACAGTCTTGTCCCGAAGCCTCCACTCTCACGCTGCTCTCCACTCCGCTTTCGAGAGTGAAGACTATGTCGTCAGAGTTGAGTACAGGCCTGTCAGAGTGCTGCTCGTTAAGCTTCACCTTCACGAAGACGAATATGCTGTCGCCATCGCTTATGGGCACATCTCTCACCACCTCGCCTGACTGTCCGTCCACGTTAATCATGAATCCAGACGTGCCGCCTGAGGCGAGAGCCACTGAAGCCAACCGCACGCTCTTGCTCCCGCGGTTGTAGACGCAAAATCGCTCTGTCACGGATATTGTCTTAGTGAATATCGTGTCGAAAGACACGGTGTCACGGCTGAAGCTGATGGTGGCGGCAGGGTCAGTAGTGAACTCTTCATCATCGTTGCAAGCGCATACGGACATGGCCAGAGCCATGATTGCTGTCAGGTAAGATACTATTGTCAGTCTCATTGTCTCATTGGTTCTTAAAAGTGTGATATAAATCATCAGGATGGCGAGGTTGGATTATAACCGCCACAATGTAATAACGTAAAACCATGTCTGTTTATTGTATAGGACGGATTATTGTGTAGGACAGAAAGGAGGCTGACGAAAACGATGATGTGGGACAGAAACATGTCAGAGACACTCGCATGCTTCATAGTGTCCCTCTGTTTAGGGGTGTTCTATAAATTAGTGATTGGAATAGTCATATCAAATAGAAAAGAGGGGTGTCAGCTATTTTCGACACCCCTCCCGTGAAAATGAGATTTTGCGTGTTATTGGACGATGCCAATAATTGCGTGAAACTTGTTTTTATGACTTACTGCTTGGGCGCAAGGTATTTCTTTCCGTTCTGTATGAATACTTTTCCTGCGGCAGCAGACTTGGTTTGTTGCCCTGAGATGAGGTAGAGCGTTTCAGTAGTCTTGGCAGGAACAGCGAGGTTGTCTTTTATAGATACAGGACGTTCGAATGTGAATGTGATGATGGCCTGTAGCTGCTTGTTCTTGCCAGCAGAGTCTGTGTTAGAGTCAACAATGTTGGAGTTGTCAAATGCGAGAACTATGTTCTTGTATGCCTCTATGCCTGTCACCTCACAGAGTGTAGGTTCTTGTCCTGCCATTCCACCGTTGAAGACGTGCGGCGCTTCAAGTGCTGATGTCTCAGCGTTGTCAACGTAGATGCCGGTCATAGTGATTGAACGGTCAGCCCAGGATGAACTGTTGTTGCTGTAGGCTTTGATGCTGACACCAGTGATGACGTAACCTTCTTTGACATTAAATGTGATGGTTTCGCCGTTCTGTCCGGTACGTACTTTAAGGTAGCCATCACCGTTGCGAGAGTTGGTGAACTCGCCAAATTCGCCGGCAGTGTAGCAAATGCCTGTGACGATGGCCTTATCAGCCTCTGGAGTGGCAAGTTCCTCTTCGCCTGATGTAGGCAGGAGAGCCTGTGACAGCTTGTTGAGTTTGTCGAGAAGGGAGCGTAACTCCTCAGTTGTGAGTTTGTCGTAGTTGTTGAAGGCTTCGGCCTCAGCGTCAAAGATGGCCTTTCCTTCCTCCGACGCAGTCTCATACTTCTCAAGAGCTGCGACGTAAGCGTCGACAAACTCGATGACGAGTGCAGCGTTCTCCTTAGCGTCTTTCAGAGAGGCATTGAGTGACCTGAGAGCTTCATACTTGTTCTCTCCTCCGCCTGCAGCGATGAGCTTCTCAGCGTTGGCGAGAGTGTTGTCTACATTTTCTCTTACAGGAGTGGTCAGTTCGTTCATCTCGATAAAGTCCTTATACTGAGCGAGGAAGTCGGGCAGTACGGCATCGAGCGCCTCTTCGTTGCGTCCCTCATAGGTGAGACGGAAGTTAGCCCAT
>JAXJBE010000225.1:0-2595 GCA_036303125.1 Bacteroidaceae bacterium | reverse complement strand
TTGGGGAAGGTTAGGATGGGTTTGCGGCTAGGATGGGTTTGAGGTTAGGATGTGTTTGAGGCTAGGATGGGTTGCCCTTTATAGAAAAGTAACGACCCCCCAACCGGCACAATCACCGGTTGGGGGGCTGATAATAATGGAGTTATAACACACCTTTCTATCTCTTCACTCTCTTCACGCCGTCCACGATGTAGATGCCGGCAGGAAGTTCGTTCCATTGCTGGGTCTGCTTCACACCCGTCACGCTATAGATACCCTTTGCGTGGGCAGGAACGTCGGTTGTGATGTCGCTAATGCCGCTGGCGTCTGGCTCAATCACCACTTTGTCGGTGACCACCTCGCCGTTGAGAGCAACGGCGTGCACATTTGCATCGAAGGCAGCACCAGTGGGCTGGGTGATGGTGCATCCGTCAAGAATGAGGTTTTGAAGGTCGCAGACAGAACCCTCGCTGCCAGTTGCCTCAACGTATGCGTTGCGCAAGGTCAGTATCTCACCAATCTTGCCATCAACTCCTGCTACACCATATTTTCCTTCCACATATAGCTTGACGCCTTCAACAGAAAGCGAAGTGTGCAGATATAATCCACAATCATAAGGGGTCTTCAGTCTGAGAGTTCCAGAACCACTAATGGTGGATGTTTTTTGAATCGGAATGCATGCATTCTGTGACGTAATAATGTTATTGCCGACTACCACAATCTTCAAGCCCTCTACATATTTATTCCAAATTCCATTGCCGGTTGTATTAATAGTAACATCCTCCATAGTAAGGGTCTTAGTCTCGGGATCATAGCTCATCTTTCCATCCACACCGTCAATGACGCTGAGGTCCTTGCAGTTCTTTTTTGTCACATTCTCGCCGGCAATGTTGAAGCCATAGCTGTCTGGCTCAATCACCACCTTGTCGGTGACCAACTTGTCGTTGAGCACCACAGCGTAACTGTTTGCATCGAACTCAGCACCCTCAGGCTGGGTGATAGCGCAGCCGTCAAGCACGAGGTTCTGGAGGTCGCATATTGAGCCTGAGCTGCCAGTTGCCTCAACGTATGCGTTGCAAATAGTGAGTTCATTACCTAATGTCTGAAATATTTGTCCGGCAATCCCCCATTTTCCTTCCGCATATATCGTGACGCCTTCAACTGTGAGCGAAGAGGGCAGAAATATTCCACAATTATCACTGCTCTTCAGTCTGAGAGTTCCAGAACCACTAATGGTTGATGGTTGCCTTATCGTAATGCATGCTTCATTTGCCGTAATAGTGTTATTGCCGACTAAATTAATCTTCAAGCCTTTTACATCTCTATTCCAAATTCCAACTTTTTCGCCAGTTATGTTAATAGTAACATCCTCCATAGTAAGAGTCTTAGTCTCGGGATCGTAGCTCATCTTTCCATCCACACCGTCAATGACGCTGAGGTCCTTGCAGTTCTTTTTTGTCACATCCACGCCGGCAATCTTGATGCCATAGTAAGGCTCAATCACCACCTTGTCGGTGACCATCTCACCGTTCAATACCACGGCATTATTCTGTGTACTGAACCGAGCACCGTCGGGTTGTTTGATGGAACAGTAGTCAAGCACAAGGTCGGCGATATCGCAGATGGAACCCGAAGAGCCCTTGGCTTCCACGTGGGAGTTGTGGATGGTGAGCACCTCTTCTTCCACGTTTCTGTTTGTGGATATGCCCCATAAGCCCTCTGCCTCCAACCAGCAGTTGCTGATTTCGAGAGGACAACCGCCGAAGAGCAAGGCGCATCAGTTGCTCTTTACGCTGAGTTTTCCGCCGCTGTTGCTCCAAATTGTCGTCTCCTCTTTCAGGTATATGCCAGCCGCGCCAGTAACATAAATGGTGTTTGTGCCGATCAACTCTATCGTAAGGTAGTCGCAGGTTTCGTTCAAGATGGCGTTATAGTCATTTGCCTCAATAGTGGCGTTGTCGAGCGTCAGGGTTCTGGTGTTCGGGTCGAAAGACACCTTGCCGCTCACTCCGCTGATTTCGGTGAGGTCATAACGGTTGTAGCCCGTAATATCCTCTCCGGCAATCTTGATGCCATACGTCTCTTGCGCCAACGCGAACGCTGACGTCATCATCATTATCACAAGCATGAGGAACATGCGCATCCAGGCTCCGCCTCTTGGATATCTCTCAAGGAGCCGCGGGATGACTGACTGTTGGTTACGGTTTAGTTTTTTCATAATCAGTTGGGTTTTAATAATTAAACATGTTTTTGTGTTATGCCAATAAAGGCATTGCTTTGCCCCTAAAGGCATTGTTATGCCACTAAAGGCATTGTTTTCGCCTGCAAAGTAAGCGATTTCCGGATAAAAACACTAGGATATAATTTACAAAAAATGGCCAATTTCTTACAAAATCACCTGTTTTTGTAAATTTCGCACATGAATTTACCAAAACGCGACTATATAAGGACTGCATTTTGGGGGACTGCACAAAGGAATATGTAGACACAACAGTGAAGTATTAATGATGCTATTGACTAAGGGAAAGGGAGTGCCACAAGCACTCGCGAATCCATAGAAAATCCCAAATTAAACCCAAATCGGTCATTAGGCCGTTTAATGTATAATTTTAATAA
>JAXJBE010000224.1:0-32901 GCA_036303125.1 Bacteroidaceae bacterium | reverse complement strand
GACCCTACCCTGTAAATAGTCCTTTCAGGACTGGCCATCCAGGACATCAAGATTTGCCATCCGGGACATCTTGCCATACGGGACGCAATTGATTATTCATGCATCACCAACCATATATATCCGCTGACCCATTATGAACACCTACTTGGAATACCCCTATACTATAGTGCTTCTTATTCAATGACAATACGCTCTATCACGATGCCTGAATCGAGAGGTTTGAGCGTGAGCTGGTGGGTACCTTCAGCGAGTGGGGGAAGAGTTATGCGCTGAGGGTTCATGCGTGTTATCTCCCACTGATAGTTCTGGTCTCTGTAGCCGTCACGGACGTATTTGCTGCCTTCGTTGACATTGAGAGTCTGAAGTGTTGTACCGTCAAGTACGATGGTCAGATGCTGTCCGCGCCCGCTGTTGAATGGGAAGGTAGGGGCAAGGATGATAGTGGCAGCCGCTCCCGTCTTGCTCTCTGCCATACTGAAACTGTAGGTAATGGACGCTCCTGATGTTGAAGCCGTGTAGGGGAAAAGGGCTACACCATCACGGCAAGCACCAAAATAAGGGATGGTGCGCCATTGAGCTTCGGTGGGGTCAGTCTTGGAAAGGTAGTCTGATGCCTCGATGACAATGGCCTGCTTGGGGACAAATGTGATTTCTGTTCCTTCTGTCGCATTGCCTCCTTCCGCTGCAGTCTTCACCCTTTTAACTTCTGGGCAGATATTGCGCGGAGGATTGTTCCATGAGCGGTAACCGATATGGATTTCGTCCATCATGTGATTCCATTTGCCCTTGGCCATCTTGTGGTTATATTCATCGCAGAGTTCACTGTCACGTCTGAAGCAGAGTTCCACCTTGTCTGCCCAAGCGTTGGCACGAGTACTATTTTGTGCGGCATAGTAGCGGTTCATGGCCTGAGCGTAATACATGTTGTAGAGGTTGGCCATGGCTCTCACGGGGAAATAGATGAGCTGGTTGTATGTGTCACGTCGGTTGACAGGCATTGACTCGCGCAGTATGGTAGCATCACGTTCAAGCTGGTCATATTCGTCCACCCGCTCCTTCCACTCGCCAGAGAGGAGGTCAAAGGTGCTAGCATCAAGCAGTTCGGGGGTGCGCCGATGGGCATACTTGCATTGCAGATTGAGCAGGCGCGCGGCCTCCTTGGCGCACTGGCTGCCAAAGAGCTGGAGACAGAATGCCTCTGTGTATTGCAGAAGGTTGCTGGCATCAAACTGTGCAGGATTCCATGCCATCTTGAACCAGAAGTCGATAGGGAACTCCATGGGCTTGAGGTCGCCCACGTTGAGTATCCACAGCTTGTCCACACCATAGGTGTATGTCAGCTGCATCTGCTCCCACATGCGCTGTATCTGAGACACGTTGAGAAACTTTGTGTTGCGCGGTCCTCCGACATAGTCGACATGATAATACATGCCGTAGCCTCCAGGATGACGCTTGGCGAATGCACCCTCGGCGGTGTTGCCATCAAGTTCGGGCAGGATGCGCACATTGCCCCAGTTGTCATCGCACAGAAGGAGGATTACGTCGTCTGGCACATTCATTCCCTTTTCGTAGTACTCCTGCACTTCTTTATACAGAGCCCATACCTGTGGAGTCTCCTCCGCTGGCCGCCCTGTGGCCTCTTCGATGAGTCTGCGCTGATTGGTGACGATGCGCTCCAAGAGAGCCACGTCAGCGTGGTCGCCCATTGGTTCATCGCCGTTGCCTCTCATGCCTATGGTGACCACATCCTCCGTATGCTTCATGCGCCCTACTCCCGTGCGCCAGAAATTATCGAGCACCTCCTTGTTGGTGTCGTAGTTCCATGCACCGTGGCTGCGGTCTCGCGTCCACTCCTTATGAGCGCGAGCCATTGGTTCGTGATGGCTTGTGCCCATCATCACACCCATGTCGTCTGCCATCTGCATGTTGAGCGAGTCATCAGCATAGAAAGCAGAGTTCCACATGGCTGGCCACATGAAGTTGCCCTTCAGTCGCAACACCAGTTCGAAGACACGCGCATAAAACTTGCTGTTGTACACGCCTCCATAGTTCTCGCCCACCCATCCTGAGAGACAGGGAGCCTCATCGTTGAGGAATATTCCTCGATAGGTGACAGCTGGCTCACCATCTGTGTACACACCTTTCTTTATATATAGAGAGTCGTGTCTTTCCACAGGCACATCTGCCCAGTCATACCAAGGGCTCACTCCTATCTGCTGCGTGAACTCATAGATGCCATAGATGGTGCCTCGCTTGTCTGAGCCGGCTATGATAAGCTTGCCGTCAGCAAAGGTGATGATGAACTTTTCCCTTTTGCCTTTGAGCTGCGAAGCGTCGATAATCTTCTTGCGCGCCAGCTTATTGATGTCGCTGCTCTTGCCGAGTGTACCGACCACGATGGGGTAATCTGCCCTGCCTGTCACTTTCAAGAGATCTTCCTTCAGGTTGTCCACAGCTATGTGCACACCCTTCCAATCCTTTTGGTCATAAACTATATTGCCTCTCATGTCGGTGAGGCATACCGTGTTTGTGCTGCTGCTGAAAGCCACAAACTGGTCGGCAGCCAACATTGTTGTCGTGCCGAACGCAAATGCTAAGATTGTTATAATAAATGTTTTCATGCCGCAAAGGTACGCACTATTCTGACAAATCACATCATGTCATGTTACAAATCTTAGCTGATTCGTAACATGGCATGACAAATGATGCATCTTATGCAGTTACTTTATGTTGAGTGGCAATTTTTTGAGATCCTTATCCTGAGAGCTGTTGCCGTAGAGAATCTCAAACTGTCCCTGCTTGGTGTGGACAGAGTTGGTGTTGGGGTCAAAGAACTCAAAGGAGGCTGGAGTGAGGGTCAGAGAGACTGTCTTTGATTCACCAGCCTTCAGGTGCACTCGCTGGAAGGCGCGGAGGGATTTCAATGGACCGTCAGGGTCAGACAGGTCGCGTATGTATACTTGCACTACTTCCGCTCCGTCGCGCTTACCTGTATTTGACACGGTGGTGGTAAGGATGTGGTCTTCGCCATTCTTCTTTATTTTTCCCTCGCCGATATTAAAGGTAGTGTAACTGAGTCCATGGCCGAAGGCGAAGAGTGGGTCGTTGAAATAGCGATAGGTACGTCCCCTCATGGAGTAGTCCTCGTAGTCGGGCAGTTGCTCTGTGCTCTTGTAGAAGGTGATAGGGAGCTTGCCGCAAGGGTTGTAGTCGCCGAAAAGGATGTCGGCCACGGCTTGTCCACCTTCCTGTCCGGGATACCACGCTTGGAGGATGGCATCGCAGTTGTCCATCTCTGGGGCAAGGGCTATGGCAGAGCCAGAGCAGTTGACGAAGATGACCGTCTTGCCTGCCTGCTTGAGAGCCTTGAGGAAGTCGCGCTGCACCTTGGGAAGTTCGATGTGTGTGCGGTCGCCGCCCTTGAATCCGTCAATGTTGACTGGCATCTCTTCACCTTCGAGCGAGGCGGCGATGCCTCCGACAAAGATGACCTTATTGATGTCTTTCATCTGGTTGATGACTGCCGAGTAGTCAATAGGCCGCTCTTTGGCAATGTTTATCTTCATGTTAGCGCCCCATGTCTTGACAAAAGCGAAGCGCACCTCTATCTTATATGACTTGCCTGCCTCCGCATTGATGACAGTGCGAGTGGGAGTAGTGCGCCAAGTGCGGTGTTTAGTCTTTTGTTCGCCATCTATGTAGAGTGAGAAATTGCCGCAACCTTCCACATTGACCACGTATTCACCAGCCTGCTTAGGAGTGAAGACGGTCTCGTACTTGGCTGAGAAGTCCTCTATGTTGACACCGGGGGCAAAGTTGTGCATGCCTGCTGTAGTGACGGCGAGAGGTGATGTGTAATACTCGACGGTGGCGGGCTTGCCCTCCATGTTGACATTGTTCCAGAATGTACCCTTGAGTCCTTTCTTACCGTCCTGAGAACAGCAAGTGTTCATGAGGCAGTCCATTATCTTGTCGTATGTGAGGTCGCATCCCGGCTGGAAATACAAGTTCTTCTTCTTTGTCTTGATGCCATCGAGGATGGTGATGGTGTGGTTGGGCGTACCGTTATAGTTGCCCCACATGAGAGGTTCTTCATCAGCATTAGGTCCGATGACAGCTATTTTCTCGCGATCCTTAGCCAGTGGCAACACCCCGTCTTTGTTATGAAGGAGGACTATGCATTGGCGTGCCATGTCGAGAGCTATCTGGCGGTGTTCCTTGCTGTCCATGGCAGAATAAGGTATCTTGGACCATTCGACAAGAGCAGGGTCATCCATCTCACCGAGGTCGAAGCGTCCTTCAAGGAGGCGGATGACATGCTTGTCCACTTCTTCTTCCGTGATGAAGCCACGGCGCACAGCGTCTGGGATGCTCTTGTAGGCATAGCCGTAGCCACATTCCACATCGGTGCCGGCGAGTGTGGCCTTGGCAGAAGCGTGGGTGGCATCGGACGAAGACTTATGAGAGGTATAGAAGTCTGAGATTGCGCCGCAGTCGCTGACCACAAGATACTGAAATCCCCATTCGTCGCGCAGTATCTGCTGCAGCAGTCGCGTGCTGCCGCAACAAGGGTCATCATCGAGACGCTGGTAGGCGCACATGACCTCTCTCACCTTCGCATCCTGCACGAGAGTCTTGAAGGCAGGCATATAAGTCTCCCAGAAGTCACGCGGACTGACATCAGTGAGGTTGGCTGTATGGCGAGTGTATTCAGGGCCACTGTGTACGGCATAGTGTTTGGCGCAGGCCCAAAGCTTGCGGTATTTGGAGTCCTCTGGGCCTTGAAGACCTTTGACAACTTGGGTGCCCATGACACTTGTCAAGTAAGGGTCTTCGCCGTATGTCTCCTGGCCGCGTCCCCATCGTGGGTCGCGGAAGATATTGACATTGGGTGTCCAGACAGAAAGGCTATGGAATTTCTCGTCTTCACCGCCTTTGAGCATGCGTTCGTTGTACTGGGCTCGGAACTCGGTGCTGGTAGCGTCGAAGACTTTGTAGAGGAGGCTGGGGTTGAATGATGCTGCCATGCCGACAGGCTCGGGAAAGACGGTGACATTGCCCATATTGGCAGCGCCATGGAGAGCTTCGCTCCACCAGAAAAACTTCTTGATACCCATGCGCGGGATAGCTGGGCTCTCATCGAGCATGAGCATGGCTTTTTCTTCAAGGGTGAGACGTGAACAAAGGTCCTTGGCTCGCTCACGTGCAGGAAGATTACTGTCTTGATAAGGAAGCGTCTGGGCTGAGACGCCAGCATTGACGGTAAATGCCAATGCGATGATAGATAGGAATCGTTTCATAGTTAGGCTGACTTAGGTGTATATACCTGTTGGGTAAAAACTATAGCTATATATTCAAGGGGGGCTATTAAACACCCCTTAATGACAAATATGTTTAGTTGAAAAATGATGAGTATTGGGGCTATTGATGTTATGGAAGCCACAACATCAATAGCCCCTAAAGTTTATTACATGCGCTCAGGCATCTCAATGCCAAGGAGTCCCATGCCAAGGTTGACGACCTTGGCCACAGCTTTGGCGAGAGAGAGGCGGAAGAGCTTGAGCGCTTCGTCCTGTTCTCCGAGGATAGTGAAGTCGTGGTAGAACTGATTGAACTCCTTTGTGAGCTCGTAGCAGTAGTTGCAGATGCCAGAAGGATTGTAATCCGTACCTGACTGGCGTACTGCTACCCCGAACTGATTGAGCTTCTGTATGAGCTCTGTCTCCTTTGTAGAAATAGAGATGGAAGTAGGGAGTTGCTCTGGTATGTCAATGCCTTGTTCCTTTGCCTTGCGCAGAATGCTGGCGATGCGTGCGTAGGTGTACTGGATGAATGGGCCTGTGTTGCCGTTGAAGTCAATGCTCTCATCTGGATTGAAGAGCATGTTCTTGCGTGCGTCAACTTTGAGAATAAAGTATTTGAGAGCTCCGAGACCGACCTTGCGAGCTACCTCACGTGCTTCCGCTTCCGACATCTCGGTCTGCTTGACGCGTTCTTTGCTGGCCTCGAGTGCATCTGCCACCATTTCTTCCATGAGGTCATCGGCATCGACGACAGTTCCCTCGCGGCTCTTCATCTTGCCGTTGGGCAGTTCGACCATACCGTAAGAGAAGTGGACAAGATCCTTGCCCCATTTGAACCCGAGTTTGTCGAGGAGAATGGAGAGCACTTGAAAATGGTAGTTCTGTTCGTTTCCCACCACATATATCATCTTGTCGATGGGGAAATCCTTGAAGCGGAGCTTGGCTGTGCCAATGTCCTGAGTCATATATACTGATGTGCCATCACTGCGGAGGAGAAGTTTCTCGTCGAGGCCTTCTGCGTTGAGGTTAGCCCACACCGAACCGTCTTCGCGGCGGTAGAAGAGCCCCTGTTCCAGACCCTCCATGACTTTCTCCTTGCCTTCGAGATATGTGTCAGACTCGTAGTATATCTTGTCGAAGGTGACACCCATCATTTTGTATGTCTCGTCAAAACCGGCATAAACCCATTCGTTCATCTTCTTCCAGAGCGCACGCACTTCGGGGTCATTCTGTTCCCATTTGACAAGCATCTCGTGAGCTTCCTTGATGAGGGGTGCCTCTTGCTTAGCTTTTTCCTTGGCGGCTTCAGCGTCCATGCCTTCAGCAATGTATTGCTTGGCGAGAGCGTCGCACTCAACTTTGTAGTGCTTGTCAAAGGCCACGTAGTAATCGCCTATGAGGTGGTCGCCCTTCTTGCCTGAAGATTCTGGAGTTTCGCCGTTTCCCCATTTAATCCAGGCGAGCATGCTCTTGCAGATGTGAATGCCACGGTCATTGACGATATTGGTCTTGATGACCTTGTTGCCGTTGGCTTCTATGATGCGTGCGAGGGCAGCACCGAGCAGGTTGTTGCGCACATGCCCAAGGTGGAGGGGTTTGTTGGTGTTGGGCGATGAATACTCTATCATGACGAGAGGGCTCTGCTCCGTCACAGGGGTCGTGCCGAACTTCTCCTCGGCATTGATCTTGTTGAGCAGCGAGATCCACGGGGCATCGCTGATGACAAGGTTGAGGAATCCCTTGACCACATTGAACTTGGCTATGATGCCCTCCACATTGTCCACGAGATACTGCCCTATCTCGCCAGCCACTTGTTCTGGTGCTTTGTGGGCAGCCTTTACGAAGGGGAAGACCACAACTGTCAAGTGGCCTTCAAACTCAGTTTTTGTCTTTTGAATCTGAACTTGCTGAGTGGTAGCATCCATGTCGTACAGTGCCTTGACGGCAGCCTGTACGCCTGCTATGATTTTTTCTTCTATTGTCATAATAATCACGATTTTGATTGCAAAGTTATATAAAAATCCTGAATTATAGACCTGTAAAGATAAAAAACTCAATGTCATCTTCCCGAATGCCTGCTTACCAAAGGCAAAAAGTCAAGTTCGCAACAAATTCCTGCTCTTCTATATACAGACCTCATGAACCAAGCGAACTTATAGATGCGGCTGATGTTGTAGGCTCTATAGAACGCTATATAATCTTATGGGATGGGCAGATATCATTAGATGGTCAGCAGTGCCATCAAAATGTTTTTTGGGATGTTTCATCGCTTAATATATTTCTTTGAATAAGTTTTGCCCGCTCTCTTGTAATGTGTTATACTGATGCCTGTTGTGTATTGTGCAGTTGTTATTCTTTGTCCATTGACGTTGTAGGCAGCTGCCACTGCTGCCACTGCTGCCTCTCCTTTTCCGCTCACAGCAGAGATGGCAGAGGTGATGCTGGTATAGTTTATATCTTTCAACCACTGCTCCGTCATGCTGTGGCAGTTGGGCACTTGAGATGAGCGAATCCAGAGATTAGACTCTATGAAATTACCTTGGGGAATGAGGCGCTTGACATCAGCCACTACATTGTTTATGCCACTGCTTGCACTCGACACAATCAGAGCGATGTGCTTGCCCGCCATGTCTTTTCCATACTGAAAAAGGAAAGTCTGTAATGGTGCTGCCATATTGCTCCACCACAGCGGAGCGGCAACAATCACCATGTCGTAGTCTACCATATTGACTTTCACAGGGTCAATGGCTGGATAGGATGCTGCATCATCGGGGGTGTTGCGTATGGCAGAGATCAACGCACTGCCTGCCGCATAATTGTTAGCTGCGTAGTCGATGCCCTTCTCGGCTGGCTCTATGCGTATGACATCTGCATCAATCTGCGTGCGCAGGTCGCTGACGATGGCATGCACATTGTTTGTAAAACTGTAGTAAACCACCAATGTCTTGGCGTTAGTTGCTATGGTGGTGAGTATTGTTGTGATAATCAAAAATATTTTCGCTTTCATTGCAGGGGGGCTGTAAATTAGTATTTATGTTTTATAGGGGTTTGTCCTTTCGCTCGGTCGATTTTGGCCTCTCACTTGTAGCATTATTTTGCGTTTACATTATTATATTCTTTATCACTTACTGGCTCCAGCCACTCATTGGAAGCGTTCTCGCCCCCAATCTCGAAGGCAAGATGAGCAAACCAGCTGTCGGCGGCTGCTCCGTGCCAATGCTTAACGTTTGCCGGGATATGGATTACCGTGCCGGGAAGAATCTCTTGTGCAGGTTTCCCCTCCTCCTGATACCAACCGCGACCAGCCACACCGATGAGCATCTGACCGCCACCCTTTGTAGCACGATGGATGTGCCAGTTGTTGCGGCAACCAGGTTCGAAGGTGACGTTGGCTATTGGGACCTGTTCGCTTGATATGCGAGCCAGATAACTGTTGCCTTTGAAATACTGGGCATAGGCCGTGTTAGGCTCTCCTATAGGGAAAATCATCTCCTGCTGGAAGCGTGCCTTGGAGTCTTCTGCAGAGGTTTCTTCTGCCCATACCTCCTTTGCCTGACGGAATGCAGCCCATGCCTTGGGCCATCCGGCATAGAAGGCGATGTGGGTGATGATTTCAGAGATTTCCGTGCGTGTGATGCCGTTCTTCTTAGCTTCCTGCAGGTGGAAGGTGAGCGAAGAGTCTGTCATTCCTTGGCTGATGAGAGCCGTGATGGTGACGAGGCTGCGGTCACGCAGGCTGAGCAGGTCGTTGCGGCTCCATACCTCACCGAAGAGGATATCATCGTTGAGGTGGGCGAACTCGGGGGCAAACTCGCCAAGCTGTGTGCGGCCTGCCGTCTGTACTATCTTTTTCTGTGCCATAACGTTGATTGTCATTGCTGTTAATAATGTGAATAAAATCGTTCTTTTCATGTGTTATTCTATGAAGTTGTTAATCTTATTGGCAGGATTCAACGGGGTCTGGTCGCAGAGTTGCAGCGACTTGACCATGTGTAGCGTGCCTTGCTTGTATTTCTGGAAATGCTTTGAAGCAACGTGCTTCTCGTATGCCTCCTTTGAGGCGTATGTCTCAAGGATGGTCACGAGGATGGATTTTCCTTATCTCTCACTGCATACATTGTCAATACTCCTGGCTCTGTGCGGAGAGATGTTTCACCTACCTCCACTGCATATTTCATATACTCGTCGAGATACTGCGGATAGACTTCTATTTTCGACAGTCTCACAATAGGGAGAGAAACAGTATGACTGATAATAATCTCATAGCTCGCTGGGGTATTTCAGACTCTTGCGCAATACGTCGATGACATCCTCACGGGTGAGCACCACATAACCGCTTTCGGTGATGGGGCAAGCGTCAGCCATTCCCTCCAGCATCGACTCGTCGGCACCGCAGTCGGTGATGTTCATCGCCAGTCCCAACTCGCACATCCATTGTTCCATCTGCTTCAGTCCGCAGAGAGCAATGTCGAGTTCTGTCTTGTCCTCACGGGATATGCCCCACACTTTCTCCGCAAAGCGGCAGAACTTCTTCTCGGCATCCTTCGAGCGACTGATGAGCAGGCGGTAGTAAGCACCGCTGACGGCTGAAAGAGTGTGTCCGTGGGTAGCATCGGTATAGGCAGCCACAGCCTGTCCAAGCATGTGGACCATCCAATCGGTGGGCTTGCCACAAGCTATGAGTCCGTTCAGTGCCCATGTGGCAGTCCACATGATATTGCTGCGTGCCTCATAGTCATCGGGATTGGCGAGTACTTGACGTGAACTGACGATGAGCGAGCGCATCAGTCCCTCAGCGATATAGTCGGAGGTGTTGTCATCATTGCCCGAGAGATACTGCTCCAAGATATGCGACATGATGTCGAATATGCCCGCCACTGTCTGATACTGTGGCACGGTGAAAGTGTATGCAGGATTGAGGATGGAGAAGTCGGGGTTGCGGAAATAGTAGAACTTCTTGCGGTTCTCGCTGTGATTGGAGATAACGGAACAGCTGTCCATCTCCGAACCCGTTCCTGCCATGGTGAGCACGCAACCCACTGGAATCCAGCGGCAGGTCATCTCACCCCAGTTGCAGAAATAATACTCCCAAGGATCTGTTTCCAAGTAGGTAGAGCCAGCCACTGCTTTGCAGTAGTCGATGGTGGAACCGCCGCCCACGGCAAGAATGAGATCCACCGCCTCTTTCTTTGCCAACTGTATTCCTTCGCGCACTTTGTCTATGGTAGGGTTGGGCATTACACCGCCCAGTTCAACCACCTCCTTGCCTGCCTTCTGCAGTTCAGTATGTACGGCATCGTAAATGCCATTGCGCTTGATGGAGCCGCCTCCATACACCAGCATCACTTTCTTACCGTAATGCTCCAGCTCCTTACTCAAATTGCCTAACGCTTCCTCACCGAAATAGAGTTTCGTGGAATTGTGAAATGTGAAATTGCCTAACATGATTATCTGTTTTTGTTTTTGTAATTATTACTTGTCAATGTTTTTAATGAATCGTGCTGGAACACCACCCACAACCGTATTGGCTGCCACATTCTTGGTAACTACTGCTCCTGCCCCTATAACAGCGTTGTCACCAATGGTCACTCCTTGCAGGATGGTAGCGTTGGAACCCACCCATACATTCTTGCCCAACACAATTGGGGCAGGATGGGTGCCACTCCGTCTTTCCGATGCCAATTCGTGATTAAGCGTAGCGAACACCACGTTATGCCCGATTGGGCAACCGTCACCAATGGTCACTCCGCCATGATCCTGTAAGTGGCAGCAGGCATTGATGAATACGTTCTCGCCAACCGTGATGTTCTTGCCGAAATCGGCATATAGGGGAGGACAAACTCGAAGCGACTGCGGTACGTGGTAGCCGAACAGTTCAGAGAGCAGATCGCGAATTTCCTCAGCCGTATGGTAGGCACTGTTCAGACGGAAAGTAACGCGGCGAGCTTCATCGCTCATCTTCTCCATCAACTGGTGAATCTCTTCCGTATCAAGAGGCTTTCCTGTCTTGACGTATGCCTTGAAACTATCTATTGTCATACTTTTACCTTTCAAATTTTATTATAGGTGTGTTCTATATTCATGTTTTGATAGTGCAAAGTTACACTGACATCAACAAATATGATATATCATTTTTATGGGAATTTATACCAAATTCGCTGTTTTTTCCTGCAAGTATCTATTTATGGCAGATTAAAAATGCATGAGGAAATGAAGATGCATTCATCGCCGCACGAAGATACTCCGTGAAAACAACAGGATTTTACTTACTGCTCAAGAGTTGCAGAAGTTATTTTTTTGAACATTACTAAGCTTATTATGAACACATACTAACTAAAAATAAGGCAACGCTGTGTTTACGTTGCCTTATCAAGATAAATCTAATCAAATATTAAGCTGTGAGTGTCAATGGGGAGAAACCCTTGAGTGATGATTTTATGGAATATACTTATTGAGAGAGGTGGGGCTGTTTTCTGCTATCTTCTTCCTCCTCGCGCAACTCCTTTGCTGGGATTGCTATTGCTAACCCGAGTGGCTGTTGCGGAGGAACGTGAAGAGCTGCGTGCGTTGTTCTCGCTGCGTACATTGACATGGTTCTGGCGAGAGGTGGTATTGGATGGTGTGCGATTGTCACGTATGTTGCTTTGAGCACGATTGTTTCCACGGTCATTGTGAGCATTTCCATAGTTGCTTCCTTCGCCACGGCCATTGCGGATGTTACCGCGGTCATTATGAGGGGTGGATGGGGCATCATGCCTCTGTGCTTTTCCATAACCTCTGTGGTCATCATGGTTGAAACGATTATTCACAGGTGGGCGAGCGGGGCCTCTATGGTCGCGAGGAGCCATCCCTCTAAAGAATCCTCCTCCACAATAACCGCTGTGGTATGGACGTGGAATTGCGCAGAAGTAGTGGTTGCGTCCGTGGCGGTCGAAATCATAGATGCTGAAGTGCCAGCAGTGGTTGACAAATGCTATTGGTCGATGAAAATAGCTGTAGCCTATGATACGATTCCACACTACTGTGCCAAGGAGTGTGCGGAGTGCCATATCGCGTGCGGCGCATACGTTGATGTAGTCATCGTAATAATAACCAAGAGCCACATCATCGAGGTAATCGTTGACACCCCAAATGTAGTCATAGTTGATACGGTATATCTCATCTATCAGGTATGGGTCTCTTATGCCAAGGGTATATGCCATGCGGTCGGTAAGGAAACGGGCATTGTTGCGGACGGCTGTAAGACTCATGCACTGAGCGTTAATTGCCATTGTTCCTGCCATGAGGAAGAGTGCTGCGAGTAAAGTTCTGAGAGTCTTCATAGTTGTATGGGGGTTTTGAGTTAATATTCTTGCTGGTTTGATTTATTTTGATGATGCAAAATTACGACAAAAGAAATCCCCTGCCAATAGCTTATTCCTATTGGCAGGGGGATTTTCCCTATCGCGTGAAGGGAAGTGGGGAGCCAGGCTATCTGGCAATATTATAAGGGACTTGTGAATATGCTTTAGACTCACCTTTTGTAATGTTCAAAAAAAACAACTTCCACAACTTTTGCGTCGCAAGTTTTTACTTTCTGATGCTCTGCAGAAAACAGCGCATCAAGCATCTTAAGATAAATGACAAAGTCTTAAGATAAATGGCAAAGTATCTTAGGATACGACAAAGTATCTTATATTCGCAGATTGCGTAACTCCTGAGTGAGGTCTTATACATGTAGACAGAAAACAGAGGAAGTTATTTTACACATAACTTAGTCTTTGAATGGAATCTCAAGCTGGACTGCCTGGATTAAGTTGAATGTTTTTCGATGGTAGGGGGTGATGCCATGAGATTCAATACCTTGACGATGTTCCTTCGTTGGATATCCAGCATTGTGATTCCATCCGTAGTATGGATACTCATCGTGGAGAGCTTTCATGTAGTCATCACGATAAGTTTTAGCGAGGATGGATGCAGCGGCTATTGAAAGGTATTTCCCATCTCCCTTGACAATGGTGGTATGGGGTATGATGGCAGAATCTACACTGGATTTGTTTTTGTATGGATAGAAGCGGTTGCCGTCAACGATGATGTGCTGCGGACAGAGACTGAGAGCGTCAAGAGCTCGGTGCATGGCAAGGATGCTGGCGCGAAGGATGTTTATCTGGTCTATCTCTTCAGCTGTGACTATGCCAAGAGCCCAAGCGATGGCATCGCGTTCTATCTCTGTGCGGAGGGCATAGCGTTGTTTGGCGGTGAGTTGTTTAGAATCGTTGAGAAGGGGATTGGAATAGTCTGGATGGAGGATGACTGCCGCAGCATAAACGCTGCCTGCAAGGCAGCCTCTACCGGCTTCATCGCAGCCAGCTTCAATAAGAGATGGGGTATGGAAGGGTAGAAGCATGAGGGATAAACTAATGGCGGTGAACCTAAACGTCTTCATAGCGTATCAGGCTCACCGCCAAATATATTGTTAATGATAGTAGGTTATTTTGTTTAAAACAAATAGCCTTTATTGGGGGTGTTTGTTTTATTTAGGTTGTTTGCCTATATAAGCAAGGATACCGCCATCAACATAGAGAACGTGTCCATTGACAGCGTCAGAAGCCTTAGAGGCAAGGAATACTGCGGGGCCTCCGAGTTCGCTTGGGTCGAGCCAGCGACCTGCAGGTGTCTTGGCGCAGATGAATGAGTCGAATGGGTGGCGTGAGCCGTCTGCCTGACGCTCGCGAAGAGGAGCAGTCTGAGGTGTGGCAATGTAGCCTGGGCCTATGCCGTTGCATTGAATGTTATATTCGCCGTACTCAGAGCATATATTGCGCGTAAGCATTTTAAGACCGCCCTTGGCAGCTGCGTATGCTGATACGGTCTCGCGGCCGAGTTCACTCATCATAGAGCAGATGTTGATGATTTTGCCTTCGCGACGTTCTATCATCTCAGGGAGCACAGCGCTGGCGCAGATGAATGGTGCCACGAGATCTATGTCGATGACCTGCTGGAACTCAGCTCTCTTCATCTCGTGCATAGGGATGCGCTTGATGATGCCAGCATTGTTGACAAGGATGTCAATTTGACCTACTTCCTCATGAATTTTTTCCACGAGAGCTTTGATGGCCACTTCGTCTGTCACGTCACAAACGTATCCTTTGACATTGGTGATGCCAGCCTCCTTGTAGTTGGCGAGGCCGCGTTCGAGGGCTGCCTCGTTGATGTCATTGAATATGATTGTCTTGATGCCAGCCTCAACGAATGCCTTTGCAATGTTGAAGCCGATGCCATAGGATGCGCCTGTAATCCAAGCGTTCTTCCCTTCAAGAGAGAATTTTGAAAAATCTGCCATGGTGTTTTGGGTTATAATTATTAGTTGTTTATTTGGTTGTGCCTTTCAATTCCAATCAGCTATATTTGATGCAAAGATAAGTTTTTTTTCTGATTTGGCGATACTATTATAAAGAAAAATATATAAGTAGGTATTCAAAATAGAACGAAGACATTATAAAACTAATTATGAACACCTACTTAAAGGCTATAAAATAATCAGGTGTCAGAAGTAATATGTCGTGCCGATTTGTGCTCTGATTAGGAAATCGACTGGCTCATCATAGTCAATGCCATCAAAGGTATCGCCCATGATGCTAACGTTGCCTTCGATATTGAAGGAAAGACGGTTGGAGACTCTGTAGTCTGCGATGACGCCGAGGCGACAGGAGACGGAGGTCTTGCTGCCAATGCCTGCTATGACGGCTATTGCCTCTTCTGGAGGGATGGTTACTCTGTCTCTCACTTTGAGTGATTTGGCAGAGGTGTGCCATAGACCTATGCCTGCGAAACCCATAACGTGGAAAGAGTTATCTGCGTGAGCCTTGCTCATGCTGGTGAAGTCGAAGAGTGCGTCTGCTCCTATCTCGTATGAATCGAAGGAGTAGTAGCCATTGCCCTTGAAGCTGTTTTGGAAATCTTCTGTGCTTACATATTCGACATCACCACGGTTTTTAACGTGTGAAAAGCTAACAGAGGCACGACAACCAAGACTGGGGGTGAAGAACTTACCTGCATATACTCCACCACTGGTTCCAATGGCATCGGATAAGTATTTGATGACAGAGTGATCAGTGATGTTGTCTGCTACAGCAAAGTTGCATCCTGCCTGTGCTCCTGCAAACCAGTTGCGTGTGGATAACGATGGCTGAGCAAAGATAGAAATAGAGAGGTGATAGGATATAAGGACGAATATGAGTCTTCTCATGAATGTATAGTATTTTGTTAGGAAACTGCATTTTGCTATTGCATTCAATTCTATAGCGTTCTCATCATGCTTATTGGTGGTATCGCTTGATGAGGTCGTATGCTTGATCAAGCAGCGAGAATAGTTCTGCCTGAGACTCAGCTCGCAACATCTTGATGCGCATCTGACGAAAGTCGGGGATTCCTTTGAAGATAGGACTGTTTGCCAGATGGCGACGCACATGAATGATACCTCCCAGTTCGGTACGTTTACGTTCTTTGAGGGCATTGTCTTCGCGAAGGGAGTATTCAACGCTCTTCATGACTTGCTGCTTGAGCACGTTGATTTTCCATTCGAGAGTCATGGATGAATCGTGTGTGCCATGGTCAAGGAAGGAACGCACATCCTTAAAAAGCCATGGCTGACCAAAGGTGGCACGTCCAATCATAACAGCATCTACGCCATAACTGTCGAAAGCTGAGGCAGCCTGTTCAGCTGTGCAGATGTCGCCGTTGCCTATTATTGGGATGCTGATGCGCTTGTCAGCTTTGACTTGGCCAATAAGCGACCAGTCGGCTTCGCCCTGATACATTTGGCTTCGTGTTCTGCCATGTATGGTGAGGGCTTCAATGCCACAGTCTTGAAGACGGAGAGCGAGATCAAGGATGAAAGGTGTCTGATGTTCAGATGGTATGATATCAGCTTTCGATTCAGAAGAGCGATTGTCAGCATTCCACTCCTCAGGTATGTCGTATAGTGAGGGTATGTCCCATGCCAATCGAGTCTTGACAGTTACAGGTAGGCTGACAGCCTTAACCACTTCGCGAGTGATATCAAGCATGAGTTGAGGAGTGCGGAGCATGCCAGCGCCAGCTCCCTTGCCTGCCACCTTTTTGACAGGGCATCCGAAGTTGATGTCGAGAATGTCAGGATGTGCTTCGCCTTCGACCATCTTTGCTGCCTCAACCATCGTGGGCACATCTCGTCCATAAATCTGTATGGCAACCGGACGTTCGCTGTCATCAACTCGTATTTTTTCTATTGACCTGTTGACATTGCGCACAAGAGCATCTGCACTCACAAACTCGGTATACACCATGCTTGCGCCAAAGTTCTTACAGAGAAGTCTGAAGGCTTGGTCGGTGACATCCTCCATTGGAGCGAGGACTACGGGCTTATCCCCAAGATTGATGTCTCTTATCTTCATTTACAATATATATATTGTGTGTAAAGGCAAAATGTGAGAACATAGAAACAAAGCGATGCACGGTTTGTCTTTTTCGAGGAAAGGCTAAGCCGTGCATCACTCTGATATGATACGATGATTACTTACTCTGTCTCAGAGAACTCGTCCTTGCCAACTCCGCAGAGAGGGCACTCAAAGTCTGCTGGAAGGTCTTCGAAAGCTGTGCCTGGTTCGATGCCTGCTTCTGGCACTCCAACTTCTGGGTCATAAACCCATCCGCATACGTCGCAAATATACTTCTGCATAGTTTTCGGATTTTTTTATTATAAATAATGGGGAAACGACTGATTATTTATTGAAATACCTGTTCCAGAGTCCCTGGAAACCAGAACCGTGGCGAGCCTCATCCTTAGCCATCTCGTGAACTGTGTCGTGGATAGCATCAAGGTTGAGCTTTTTCGCTACCTTGGCAATTTCAAGCTTAGCGGCGCAAGCGCCTTCCTCAGCCTCCATGCGAGCCTTGAGATTTGTCTTAGTGTCCCAAACCATCTCACCGAGCAACTCAGCGAACTTAGATGCGTGCTCAGCCTCTTCGAGAGCATAGCGCTTGAAAGCCTCTGCCACTTCTGGATAACCCTCGCGGTCAGCTTGGCGGCTCATGGCGAGATACATGCCTACTTCAGTGCATTCGCCAGCGAAATGATCTTTGAGTCCCTGAAGGACGAAAGCTCCTTCTTCGCCTTCTGGAATAGCCTTTGCGCTGCCGAGTTCATGCTCGCAAGCAAACTTAAGTCCTTCTGACTCTTCCTTGAGTTTGAATCTATCTCCAGGAACTTTGCACTGAGGACATCTCTCTGGTGGATTTTCACCTTCGTGTACATAGCCACATACTGGGCATACCCATTTCTTTGCCATAAATAGTCTTAGAATTTAGAAATTAAACAATAATTTATTTTGTGTTGATAATGATTTAATTTTTCGGTGCAAATATATAGAAAATACATAAACCTCCAAAACAAAACAAAAGAAAACACGTGGGTTTTAAATTTATTTTATCCTCAACTTACAATAAAAGCAATTATAAAAGGGGCTAAAGCCGCAAAATGCAAATTTTAGCCCCTTGATGGTTGTATGTGGCACGAAGACGGAATGCCCGCTTCTCCTCATTATTAGTGATTGCGGAAGTTCCATTTAGAATTGTCTGACTGGAAGTCATAAACGGCAAGTGTGGGGGTGCTGTCGCCTGCTGAGTAAAGAACGAAGGTAGTGTTTATGCCCTTGTGACCTGGAATACGTTTAGGCATAATGCGGAAGGAACCGTCGATAAGTTGTTCGATGCGCCAAAGCTGCTCGTCTGCACCTGTAAACTCTGGCACAGTAGTAACCTCTGTTTTGTCTGTGGCGGCAAGAGCGCGGTCAGTACCCTCAATGACAATCTTGTAGTATGAGCCGCCAAGGTATCCTCCTGTCCCAGGCACAGCTGTTACAGTCCATCTCTGATGAGGACGAAACATGTAATCACCTATGCGAGCAGGTATATTTCCCTTTGGCCATGCATCCTTAACCTCTTCAAGTGTCTGATTGGCTATAGGAATGACAGGAGCATTGGGGTCGATGCGTGACCATGCTTGCCTCTCCTGCTTCATGCGAGTGAAGTCCACGGCCAGTTCGAGAGCATAACCACGTCTCTCAGACTCAATCTCGTATGTGCCTTCCTTGAAGCGGTCGCCGGCCTGTGGCCATCCGTTTTTCCATAGTAACGGACGGATGCCGAGCACGCTGCGCCCTCCTTGGTCAAAGTCAGCCTCATAGTGGCACGACATTATTTCCACTCCCTCATCTATGATGGTGCGTCCGAAGTGACCAGGACCGCAGACTCTGTCACCTGCTGCTATGACCATCTTACCTCCGCCGTGGAACATGTCACGTCCGACATTGTCCATATATGGACCTGTGACCTGACGTGATCGGCCCACTACTATATTATATGTGGAGTTGACACCGTCGCAGCAAGTACCGTGAGTGCCGAGAAGATAGTACCATCCGTCACGGTAGATGAGGTCGGTGGCCTCGCAGTCGATGGCGATGTCGAGCGGTTCGTTGCCCTCCATGCGCTTGCCTGTTTTAGGGTCAAGTTCAATGAGGCGGATGTTGCCAAAGTATGTGCCGTAGCTCACCCACAGGCGACCTGTCGTAGGGTCAAGCAGAAGGCTGGGATCAATGGCGTCATTGTCCTCCATGCCATCAGAAGATGCCACTTCAATGGCTTCCGTGAATTTAAACTTAGGCGACTTGGGGTCAAGCGATTTGTTCCACATCGTCAGAATACGTCCGTTATGGCCGCCGCCAAGACCGCCACCTGTGGCTCCGTAGATGACAAGATAACGGTCACCTATCTTTAGCACATCGGGGGCTGCCCCGCCTCCTGGGCGTTCAGCTCCTCCCTTCCATGTCCACCCATCTTCTGAGATTAGACCACCGCCACCTGTGCCGAAGGTGTAGTACTTGCCGTCACACTCGGCAATGGTTGAAGGATCATGGATATATGGTTGCCCTACCTGGGCCTGTGATGAAAGTGACATCAAAAAAGCTGCGGCACTTGTTATGATATGAGAATGTTTCATGATTATTTGTAGATATACTTACCTATTCCTTTATAAAACCTTTACTTATGATTGATAGTGATATTCTTGACAGGCTGCCCCTTCTCGTCAAGCAGCCTCACACAGAAGTCGCTCATTCCAGGACCGTTGATTACAGCCACTCTCAAGATATTTCGTCCCTTTTTCAGAGTGAGTCTGGCCGACATGCCATCGTCTTCCACCATGCGTCTGTCGCCAGAGAGAAGAAGCGCCTCCTCACCATTGAGCCACCACATCGAGGCTGAGTTTGAACCTACGGAAAGTCGCACGTTCTCTATGTCCTCATCGCAGTCAATGATGGTGACCGCCCAAAAGAGCACTCCATATACCGGCCTTTTTGTTTGTTCTGCAAAACGGAAAAGCTTCAGATTATACTTCTCGCTCTCCAGTGCATGCCATGTAAGAGTTTGCCCAGCCACCTTCACTTTCTGCCCGTCCTTGGGTATGATGGTGAACTGTCCCTTGAAATATTCCTTGCCAAACTCCTCTCTTAAGTAAGAGTCTGTAAAGACTGTATTGGTGTGGTTAGGTTTATTGATAGGCTCGAGCACCATCCATCGGCGAATGAATCCGTTCTCATCAGGCTTAGAGGCCGTGGATGGAGCAGGTGAATAATACTTGTCGTGGTTCTTGAACTGCACCCAGTCAATATGCACCTCTGCACCATCACAGCAGAAGAATAGGTCTGCCACACCGTTAGGCACATTCTTCACTTCGGCCGTCACGTTCATCCACTTGCCGCTGTAGTCACGCGGACGCTGGCCTTCTGTCTTAACTACCACCTTAGCCTGAGCCACCACCTTGCCCTTAGGGCTGCCTGCGCGTACAGTGAAGGACGTGTTCTCATGAGCCATGACATTAGCCACCATGTAGCAATTCTTCATGTCCGAGAAATCAACGTCAGCGTAAGAAACCCAGCTATGCTCACGTGGAAGCACCACTTCCCAGCCACGGAAGGTGTCTATAGTGTCAAGCAGAGCCACGCTTGCATTGCACGTTGCGCTGTAGCGGTCTATCTGCAGGCGCTCCGTGGCCTTGTTGACGCCTACACCTCTCAGTGTCGGGATGACTTCCTGGATGGTGCCGTCATCATTGAACCAGAGACGGTCGATGCGGGTAGAACGTCTCTTGTCCATGGAGGGAGAATAGTCGTTGTGGTGGTAGAAAAGATACCATTGACCCTGATATTCGATGATGGAATGATGGTTGGTCCAGCATCCCGTAGGCGACTCGGCCATAATGATACCCTTGAAGTCCCATGGGCCGAGAGGATTCTTCGACATGGCATAGGCGAGAGTCTCCGTGCCATTCTCCTTCCTCACCCAGGGGAAAGTCAGGTAGTAGTTACCACCTCGCTTGAAAGCGAATGGTCCTTCCTTGAATCCTTCAGGCAGACCTTCCATATTCTTCACTTCTCCTTCCAGCTCTTTAAGGGTGGACTTGAGCTTGGCACCTCTCATAGGCCCGCCCGCCCAGTACATATAGCACTGTCCGTCGTCATCAAGGAGTACAGAAGGGTCTATGCCCATCACTCCTTTGATAGGTTCGGGCTCACAGGTGAATGGTCCCTCAGGGTTGTCAGCCGTAGCCACACCAATAGCAAAGCCTCGTCCGCTCTTTGGTGAAGAGGGAAAGAAGAAGTAGTATTTGCCATCCTTGCAAACGCAGTCTGGCGCCCACATGGAGTAGGAGTCGGGCTTGACCCATGGAACATTGTTTTGTGTCACGATGACTCCATGATCCTTCCATTCGGTCAAGTTGTCAGACGAGAAGACATGGTAATCTGCCATGCAGAACCAGTCTTGCCTCTGCCCCTCAGGGGCTGGTATGTCATGGGAAGGATAGACATACACCCTGTTGTTGAACACACGAGCTGTAGGGTCAGCCGAGAACTGGTCACGGATGACAGGGTTTTGTGCTGTGATTCCTGCAGCAGAGAGCAGGAACGATGAGATTAGGATAGTTTTTCTCATTAGTAGGTTAAAGTTTGTTTTCTGTTATTTAGGTTGGTAATACACCATATAGATGATTCTCTCTTTTACTAATTTGCTTAGCTGGTGCAAAAGTACGAATTTTTCTCAATTACCCTATGTCAGAAATGAAACATATATTTCAACTAAAGCAACATTCTTACGTTTAAGCAATAAAAAACATCCTTGTAGAAACAAATTGAACGATTTCGTTAAGCCAAATGAGCAGAGCTAAGCCAACTTAAGTTATGCCATGGCGAGAAATCGCACTTTTAAGAACGATTTCGTTAAGCCAAATGAGCAGAGCTAAGCCCGCTTGAGCTATGCCATGGCGAGAAATCGCACTTTTAAGAACGATTTCGTTAAGCCAATAGAATATACAAAAGAGAAGCCTCCTGACTTCCAACTTGGGCATCGACTACGGAATCAACCTGCAATGCGCTTGGGGAAGGTGGAGGCTTTTTTTCGCTCTTTTTGACCTTGTTGGCGGCAAAGTTAGTGTTTTTTCATGATTTTGTTGTGCGTTTAAAGAAAAATATTTATTTTTGTGCCGTAATTATAACAATAAATATTCATTTTATGACATTTACGCAACTATCATACCCTATTTTCGAACAGTCAATAGCAGATTATCACGTGCACGACAATATCAACCAGACTATCCAAAATCCGTATAGAGAAGGCAGCATCGAATACTACCTCTACCAGAAAAACTGGATTGACACCGTGCAGTGGCATTTTGAGGACATCATACGTGACCCCAAGATAGATCCAGCCGAAGCCCTCATACTCAAGCGACGCATCGACAAGAGCAATCAGGACCGCACCGACCTCGTAGAGATGATTGACTCATATTTCCTCACCATATATAAAGATATCAAGCCTATATCCAATGCAACCATCAACACAGAAAGCCCAGCATGGGCCGTTGACCGCCTCTCCATCTTAGCATTGAAAATATACCACATGAAGGAGCAAGCAGAAAGAGACGACGCCACTCCCGAGCACAAGCAGCTATGCCAAAATAAACTCAACGTGCTCCTCGAGCAGAAAAAAGATCTCTCAACAGCAATTGACCAACTCATCTCTGATATCGAAGCCGGACGCAAATACATGAAAGTGTACAAGCAGATGAAGATGTACAACGACCCAAGCACAAACCCCATACTTTATGGCAAGAAGTGACATGTCACATCTCTGGCCAACTCAGCCCAGGCAAACTCTACCTTATAGCAGCAAGGATGCTAAATAGCATCTCCCCATACACATCATTGCAACAGACAAGATATCTACACCATGAAACTCGGGTTTGACGCAAAACGACTTTACAACAATTTCACAGGACTCGGCAATTACAGCCGAACAGCTATAGACATACTTACAGCCGAATATCCTGACAACGATTACTACCTCTACTCCCCCAAGGTGAGGCTCAACGGCACGACACTGCCATACATAGGCAAGCGCCATTGCCACACCGTCACCCCAAAAGGCATAATGAGAGGTAGCGCATGGCGCACATACGGCCTTGTCAACGACATGAAGCGCGACGGCATAGAACTCTTCCATGGTCTCAGCAACGAGATGCCCACAGGACTATTCCACTCGGGCATAGCATCTGTCGTCACCATCCATGACGTAGCTTTCCGCACATTTCCCTCCATGTATCACTGGCACGACCGCAAAATATACGACCTCAAATGGCAATATACCTGCAACCACTCTGACCGCATCGTTGCCATCAGCGAATGCACGAAGAGAGACATCATGGAGTTCTACGATGTACCAGAACACAAGATAGATGTGGTCTATCAACCAGTATCTCCCATCTACTACACCCCCCTGCAACCTACTCCCACAAACCCTTACATGCTCTATGTCGGCAGCATCAACTCACGCAAGAACCTCCTCGGAGTGGTCAAAGCCATCGAGCTCCTGCCACGCGACCTCCGCATGCCACTCGTCATCGTCGGCGGTGGAGGATCGTACAAACAGACCGTGCGCCAGTACATAGCCGACCATGGCCTCGACGACCTCTTCCTATGGCCAGAGATGGTAGGCAATACAGATCTCAAACGACTCTACACCAATGCCACCCTCTTCGTCTATCCTTCTTTCTACGAAGGTTTCGGACTGCCCGTCGTTGAGGCACAACTCTGCGGATGCCCTGTCGTGACGAGCAATATAAGCAGCCTGCCCGAAGCAGGAGGTCCATTTGCACAGCAAGCCGACCCTAACAGCCCCGAAGACATAAGAGACAAAATACAGCTCCTGCTCACTGACACCGAACTCATCGAACGCACACGCATCATGGGACGGCAGCGTGCCCTGCAGACATTCGACCCGGTCAACCTCGCCAGACAACTCATGGGCGTGTACAAATCAATACTATGACCTTCCACTACAGAAAGATAGCCGCATTTGATAATCCATGAATAATCTTGATACGATTATTCTTAAAATAAATATTTGAACAACTTCTCAACAAATTATTGACAATGAATTTCCTTGACAGAAACGAATTCAACTTTGACCCATCACAAAAGGTCATCGACGCAATAAAAAACTTCGACCCCAAACAACTCTGCTTCTACACCCGCATCTATGACGAAGGCAAGAAGAGCATTGTATCAGTAAAACTCTCCGAGATATATGGTGTGCCAGAAGAACAAGTGCTCCTCGGCTACGGAGGCGAAGAGATACTCAAGAACGCCGTACACTACTACCTCACCAAAGGCAACAACAAGACAATCCTCATCCCCGAGTTCTCATGGTGGTACTACAACTCCATAGCCGCTGAAGTGGAAGGCATCACAGAGATGTACCCACTCTACGAACAGGAGGACACGTTCGCATACAATATAGAAGAAGTCATCGAATACACCAATCGCATCCGCCCCCGCATGCTCCTCCTCGCCTCCCCCAACAACCCCACGGGCAACAGCCTCACATGCGAAGAAATAGGACGCATCATGGAGAACATACCAGAGGAGACAATGGTACTCATCGATGAGGCCTACGCCTCGTTCATCACCAGCGATGTCGACTACATCGCACCCCTCGTCAACAAATACTCCAACCTTATCATATCGCGCACACTCTCCAAGTTCTACGGCCTTCCAGGCCTACGCATGGGATTCGGATTCATGGGCGCCGGACACAAGCAATTCCTCAAGTATGCCAACATGTATCTCGGCTACAACCGCTTCACCGAAGCTGTAGCCATAGCAGCACTCGAGAGCGATGACCATTACCGCAACGTGGCACAGCAGATGGATTGGGGACGCCAACTCTACAAGAAGGAACTCGGCAACCTGCCTGGCTTCAAGGTCTATAAGAGCGTAGCCAACTTCATCCTCATCAGATACCCCATCGAAATCAAAGCAGAACTCCAGCAGGCCATGGCTGAAGAAGGGTACAAAATCAAATTCATGGGCGACCCCGGTCTCGAATCCTGCTTGCGCATCACACTCGGCCGCCCCGAACAAACACAAGTCGTATGCGACACCATCAAGCGCATAGCACTCACTCATAACAAATAACTTATACATGAAAGCCATAATACTTGCTGCAGGAATAGCATCACGACTTCGCCCTCTCACCAATGACCGTCCCAAGTGTCTTCTTGAGATAGGAGACAAATGCCTCCTGCAACGCACCTTTGACGGACTCATATCCAACGGCATCAATCAGTTTGTCATCGTCACGGGCTACCTCCACACACTCATCGAAGACTTTCTGTCTTCACACTACCCCAACATCAGCATCACATTCATCCACAACGACCGCTACGATTCCACCAACAACATCTACTCTCTCTGGCTTGCACAGCCAGCAGCAGAAGGAGAAGAAATCATCCTGCTCGACAGCGACATCCTCTTCGACCCAGCCATCGTCACGCGCCTCCTCACCTCTTCTCATCCAGACATCCTCGCTCTCAACAACCATCCCCTCGGTGAGGAAGAGATGAAAGTAATAGCAGATGAACTATGCAGAGTGAAAGAGATAAGCAAGACTTGCTCCATCAAGCAGGCTGCAGGAGAGTCTATAGGCATAGAGCGCATGTCACCCACATACACTAAAGCACTCTACCGCGAACTGGAGCAGATGATTCTGAACGAAGGGCTCGACAATATTTTCTATGAGAGAGCTTTCGAACGGCTCATTCCACAAGGGCACACATTCTACATCGAAGATACCACCGACCTCTTCTCTACCGAACTTGACACCATCGAAGACTTCAACACCGCCAAGCAACTTATACCGTCAGAACTCTATTGACTTCCCTTAATGGCTACATACGACATACGCCCTCTTCAACTGCGCATCCTTGACATACTTCTCGCTGTGCAGCAAGTATGCGAAAAACACAACCTGCGCTACTACATCATCGCCGGCACACTCCTTGGCGCTGTCCGCCACAAAGGCTTCATACCATGGGACGATGACCTCGACATCGGCATGCCCCGCAAAGATTATAATCTGCTCATGCAACATGCTGACGAGTGGATGCCCTCCCCATTTGAAGTTGTCAGCTACGAAACCGACCCAGACTACCCACTGCCCTTCGCCAAGATACAAGATGCCAGCACCACACTGATTGAGCGCATGCACCTCCGCTACCTCGGGGGAATATACATAGATGTCTTTCCCCTTGACGGGATGACATCCAACCCCCTCAAGCAACGACTCCACTTCGCCCGCTATTTCTTCTTGAAGAAGGTGCAATACTTCCTCTACCGCGACCCCTACCGCCATGGACACGGCCCCTCCTCCTGGCTGCCCCTACTCTGCCGCAAGATGTACACCTTGGCAGAAGTGCAGGAAAAGATGAGACGCATGCAGAGCACATACGACTTCGACAGTTCAGACCTCATCGTCGACCATGACGATGGGCTAAAAGGCGTCATGCCACGTTCATACCTCGGCACCCCCACCCCCATACTCTTTGAGGGCAAGCAAGTCATGGGAGCAGAAAATCCAGATGCCTATCTCTCTCAGAAATATGGCCAGTATATGACCATCCCACCTGGTTCCAAGCAGAGACAGCACAACTTTCACCTCCTCGACCTCGACACGCCTTACAAAGAGAACGCTTTGACCTTCACATGATAAAAGATCATTCTTGCAAAGTGAAGAAAGGCTAAAACATAGCTTGAAGCTGTCACATGGCAGATGTTGGACAAGAAATCCCAATAAACCAAGTGACGAAATGCACCATTGATGAAACCAAACAACTAATTTATAGAACGCCAGCAAACAGCACCCTAATGCAAATCCTTACACATACAAGTGCCCTGCTGAGGCATCTGGCCATGATGCTCATCCTTTTTTTCACTGGCATGAGTAGAATTAGCGCCTTGCCCTATCGCGTATTGACCACTGCAGACGGACTGTCGAGCAGCCTTGTCACATACATCTTCCAAGACAGCTACGGCATGATATGGATAGCCACGGAAGACGGTCTCAACCGCTATGATGGAGTGAAGATTGTCACTTACCGAAACCGCAAAGACGATGAGACATCATTGCAGAATAACTATGTGAGGGCTGTAAGAGAGGACAGCAAGGGAAATGTAATTGTGTGTACATACAATGGTGTGCAAATATACCGGCGCGCCACAGACGATTTCTCCCCAGAGGCTAAACTTCCTACAGGCGAACCTGTAAGAGCTTCTATCACTGACCTTGTCACGGCAGATGCGGGAAGCGTATATGGCACAGGAGACATGCTGTGCAAGGTTGCAGTTGAGAGCGGAAAAGAACATGCCACAATAATGCCTGTGGATTGGGACACTCCCCACAGGATGGTAGGCGAGATGCTTGCCGGGGACAACAAGGATATATGGTTCAGGTACAACAAGCAGATGTACAATGTGAGTCTGAAAGATGGAAAGGCTAAAATGTTGCAGATGCCTACAGGCAAAGAGGACGCGACATGCTCTTTCCTTGGCGACGGACTTGGACAGGCCTACTGCGCATGCAGCGACATGCTTTACAGAGTCACTGTCAATGGCTTGCACCCTATAGGCAGTGTGGAGGCTGCCAAAAGCGTATCAGTTCGCTCAATAGCAAGATTTGATGACACCCACCTCCTGATAGGCACTGACGGCAGGGGTATAGCGCTGGTCGATGAACATACAGGAAAGGTCTCGCCTTTTCCACTTGACATCCCAGGCATAGACGCTTCAAGACTAAAGGTACACCGCATATTGCGAGACAGAGAAGGAAACCTGTGGTTAGGCTTGTACCAAAAGGGAGTGGTAATGATATCGACACGCAAGAGCGCATTCAGATACATTGGCCCCAAGACTTCAAGCAACGACCTCATAGGCAAAAGCGCTGTACTGTCACTCTGCAGGAGCAGACAGGGCGGGATGTGGGTAGGCACTGATGGTGACGGTCTATATTACGTGGACAGAGAGAAGGGCACATCAACCCATTACGGCATGGACATCGTACCGCCAATGATAAATGCTGTATATGAGGACAGCCATGGCTCACTATGGATAGGTTCGTACAGCTCGGCATGCTGCCGGCGCAAAGCCGGACAGAGCCACTTCGAGAAGATGGAAGGCATAAAGATACAGACTGGAACATCTTCGCGCGTCTTTGATATCACGGAGGACGATGAAGGACATGTGTGGCTGGCCACGATGGGCAACGGCCTGCAGTGCTACGACATGGCAAAAGAACAATTCGTGGAAATAGAGACTGATGGCATAAACCCGTGGCAAAACTGCGTGCTCGCCGACAGCGAAGGACACCTGCTCATCGGCACCTTCAATGGGATATATGCCATTGGCAAAAAGAAAAACATCCATCTTTGCGACCGGAGCATCATCTTTTGCCTCTATGAAGACAAGCACAACCATGTGTGGGCAGGTACAACAGAAGGACTCTTGCTCCTCGACATCAGCAAAGGCACCAAGCGCCTCTTCACCACCAACGATGGCTTGCCATCCAATGCCGTCTATTCCATCACGGGCGATGACGACGGGCAACTCTGGATAGCCACAAATGCGGGCCTCTCATGTCTGGAAACCAATCTTACCACCTTCATCAACTACTCACAGGGAGACGGCCTGCAGGGCAATGAGTTTTCAAAGGATGCTGTCGCCAAGGAGACAAATGGCACGCTATGGTTTGCCGGCCACGATGGCGTGACATTGTTCATGCCCAAAGAGTGCAAACGAGAGATACGCAAACTACATGCAAGAGTTACAAGCATTTATATAAACAATGTGGCTGTCTCAAGCAAGACACAGACAGGAGGCCGACCTGTGATGGAAGGCTACATCGGCGAAACCGAAAAAGTCAGCTTCTCACACGACTGCAACTCGTTCAGCATCGAACTGGCCACAACGGAAATGGATGTGCCCGAAAACGTAGAATACAGCTATGCTCTCGATGATGGAGAATGGACATCACTTCCTCTCGGCACACATCTCGTGTCCTTCAGCCGTCTGTCCCCTGGCAATTATCTCTTTCGCTACAGGATAAGGTGCAACGGATGGACAAGTCCTGAGAAAACCATGGCAATAGAAGTGAGAGAACCATGGTGGGCTACGGCATGGGCAAAGATCTTCTATTGCCTACTCTTCTTCTCGTTCATCACCATTCTCTTCTTCTGGCTCAGAGCCAAAGAGAAAATCAAGATACTCGCACTCATCTCACATAAGATACGCACCCCCATGTCACTCATAATCAGCCCTCTCATCCAAATGATAGACAAAGAGACTGATGAAGAGCGCAAGACAAAGCTCGAACTCATGCTTCGCAATGCTTACCGCCTGCAAAACCTCGCTGCCATAGCAACGAGAGAACAACCAATAGGCCCAATCGAAATAAATCCAACAGAAGTGGAGGCGGCTGTGGCCAAGAACGAAACGGATGAAACATCTAATGAGACAGCAAATGGAAGAGAACAGAATGGTTCAGAGGCCAACATCCAGAAATCAAGGACATCCATGAAGTTGCTCATCGCAGAGGACGATGCAGAGATGCGTTCCTATCTACAGCAGGAACTGTCAGCAGACTTTCACATCTTCACGGCCACCAATGGAAAAGAAGCGCTCCAACTAATTTTCAACATCCATCCAGATGCAATCCTAAGCGATATCACGATGCCTGAGATGGACGGCATCACGCTGTGCAACAAGGTGAAGAAGAACATCAACCTCTCTCACATTCCTGTTTTGCTGCTCACCGCACGCGCTGACGAAAAGTCCAATCTTCAAGGACTTGGGACAGGAGCAGACGCTTATATCACCAAACCGTTCAACATCAAGATACTCCGTCAGAAGATACTCAACCTGATAGCCCTCCGACTGCAACTGCGCAATGTCTTCCAAGGAAAGCAACTTCAGGAACACCATCTGGAGAAAGTCGAAACAGAAGACTATGAGGCCAAAATGATGGAGAGAATCATGGAGGTCATCAACCTGCACATCAGCGATGCAGACTTCACTATCGAGGAACTGTGCAACGAGGTGGGAATAAGCCGCGCTCAGCTCCACCGCAACCTGAAAAAAACAACCAACCAGTCCGCAAGCATATTCATACGCAATGTCCGCCTCAAGCAAGCCGAACATCTTTTAGCCGAAACCAATTGCAGAGTGAGCGAGATAGCCACACGCGTGGGTTTCAAACAAGTGACATACTTCATCAACCTGTTCAAAGAACTCTACGGCATGTCACCAACGCAATGGAGAAAAACAAAAAAAATGGATAACCAGAGACAAAATTAGGAGCACATGTGACCTCTCTCTGGGGATAAATTATATATATCTTTTTATAGATATATATAATTTATCCCCAGAGAGTGAGGCACTCCTAAAGCAATTAAAAATATCTCCATGGAGACAAAAAAAACAGCTCTGCCACCTTGACATGCCCCCACCATCAGACTCAGCAAGCTCACATCCCTTCGGGAGCAGGCTCAACACCCCAAATGAGCTTGCTCACAGCCCCTCGGGAGCAAGCCCACAACCCCTCGGGAGCAAGCTCACAGAGGGATGTGAGCAAGCACCCCAAAATCCTTCAGCTCAACGCCTCTGGCAAACCGACGCTATGCAACAACTATCACTGCACTCTACACGATGAAAAAACATCAGGTGACAGCAAAAACATCAGAGAAGCAAGCCTTATTTGAATGCATTTAAGGTTAATAATGCGCAAAGCAAAGCATGAAACAATATTTTTTCGTATATTTGCCAAAAATTAGTATTTATAATGGTAACAATAAAGCAAGTAGCGACAAATAAAGACCTTAAGAAGTTCATACGATTCAACTACGAACTCTACAAGAATAACCAATACTCCGTGCCTGACCTCTATGAAGACATGCTCAACACATTCTCTGACAAGAATGCGGCCATGGAGTTCTGCGAAGCGGCCTATTTCTTAGCATACAAAGGCAATGAGATAGTCGGCCGCGTGGCCGCCATCATCAACAAGAAAGCCAACAAGACATGGAATCTGAAGACAGTGCGCTTCGGATGGATTGACTTCATTGACGACGAGGAAGTGAGCAAGGCACTGCTCGACAAGGTAGAGGAATGGGGCCGGGAGCGCGGAATGGACACAATCCAGGGTCCCCTCGGCTTCACCGACTTAGACGCTGAAGGCATGCTCATAGAAGGCTTTGAGGAACTGTCAACCATGGCTACAATCTACAACTACCCTTATTACCCTCAGCACATGGAGAAACTCGGCTTCGAGAAAGACGCTGACTGGATAGAGATGCTCATGACCGTGCCAAAGGAGACTGGCATGCCCGAACGCCTCAGCCGCATAGCAGAGATTGTCATGAAGAAATACGACCTGCGCATCAAGAAGTATACCTCAGCAAGAAAGATAGCCAAAGACTACGGACAAGAAATATTCAAGGTCATCAATGAAGCCTTTAAACCGCTCTTCGGCTACAGCGAACTGAGCCAGAAGCAGATAGACCAGTACGTGAGGATGTACCTGCCCGTGCTCGACCTCAAGCTTGTCAGCCTCATCACCGAGGCCAACGGACGACTTGTCGCTGTGGGCATCTCCATGCCGTCAATGTCACGCGCCCTTCAGAAGGCCAAGGGAAAGCTCACTCCCCTGGGATGGTGGCACCTGCTCAAGGCACTCAAGTTCAAGAAACCAAAGATACTTGACCTCATGCTCGTGGGTGTCCTGCCAGAATACCAGAGCAAGGGCGTCAACTCCATCCTCTTCTACGACCTGCTGCCTATCTACATATCCGAGGGTTACGACTATGTGGAGACCAACCCGGAACTGGAAGAGAACAACAAGGTGCAGCAGCAATGGATATACTTCGAAAGAAGACAGCACAAGCGCCGCCGCTGCTTCAAGAAAGCCATACGATAAGGCATCAAAAAGCAATAAAGGGGTGTTCTATAAATTAGCTCGAGGCGATTTTGAGGCTATCACGCAGCAGATGTCTATTTTAAATGAAGGAGCGATGCGGGCATCGTGACTGAATGAAAAAGAGACAGATGCAAGTGAAAGGCCAAAATCGACCGAGCAAAAGGACAAACCCCGGTAAAACATAAATACTAATTTATAGAACACCCCTAAAGCACAATGGAAGAAGAGCTCAGAAACACAACCGCCACGCCCAGCAGCTACGATGACGGCAATATCATAACCCTGACAGGCGTAGAGCATATACGCCTGCGCCCTGGCATGTACATCGGCCGCCTTGGCGATGGCAGCCATGCAGAAGACGGCATCTACGTCCTGCTCAAGGAGATTATCGACAACAGCATTGACGAGTTCAAGATGCAGGCCGGCAAACGCATTGAGGTCAACATGGAAGACAGCCTCGCCGTGTCCATCCGCGACTACGGACGCGGCATTCCGCAGGGAAAGATGATAGAGGCCGTGTCTATCCTCAACACAGGCGGCAAATACGACTCCAAAGCCTTCCAGAAATCAATAGGCCTCAACGGAGTGGGCACCAAGGCCGTCAACGCGCTCTCCACCCGATTTGAGGTGAGAAGCTATCGCGACGGGAAAGTGCGCACAGCCATCTTCGAGAAAGGCAAGCTCACCCACGACAAGACAGAAGACACAACTGAAGACAACGGCACATACATCTACTTCAAGCCGGACGACACGCTCTTCCTCAACTACAGATTCCACGATGAGTTTGTCAACAACATGCTCCGCAACTACACTTACCTCAACACCGGGCTGGAGATATACTACAACGGAGCACGCATCACAAGCCGCAACGGACTCAAGGACCTGCTGAAAGACACCATGGACACAAAACCTCTCTACGACATCATCCACCTCAAGGGCGATGACATAGAGATAGCCTTCACACACACCAACCAGCAATACGGAGAGGAGTACCACTCCTTCGTCAATGGCCAGCACACCATACAGGGAGGCACACACCAGAGTGCATTCAAGGAACACATAGCTAAGACCATCAAAGAGTTTTTTGGCAAAAACTACGACTACAGCGACATACGCTCTGGCATCATAGCAGCCATAGCCATCAATGTGCAGGAACCGCAGTTTGAGTCGCAGACAAAAATCAAGCTGGGATCGCTCACCATGGAACCGGGAGGAGGCATCAGCG